>NZ_JBQFPW010000014.1:0-140862 GCF_056536585.1 Ruegeria sp. CK2 | reverse complement strand
GTAATCGGTAGGCCGGGCATCAGCCCGGCACATCGTCGAACTAAAGAAGGCCGCCCCACAACGGGCGGCCTTCTTTTGATCTAAAGCTTAGCGGGACGAAGCGGCAACTGGCTAAGACTGCTTTCGTTGCACTGCGTTGCATGTGTCGGCATGATTGCCGTGCTGTCTGAGAGATGAGTCTGCAAACAGGGATGAAACAAATGAATTCAATCGTGAAGGTTGCCCCCATTGTAGTCATGACCTTGACTGCAATATTTGCACTTTTCGCTACAGGGACAAGCATCAGAGCAGGTGAAATACGATTCTGGGAGATGCCCAAGGGATGTAGTTGGACTGAGAAATACTCTAATGGAAACGAATGGGTGAGCACTTTCGTTGGCAAGCGGAATGGCGCTTTTAGGGTCGTTACTCGCAATAAAGTCGGTTCGCGCGAAAGAATAAGCACCACTGACTATAACGAAAGTGGGCTGATGACGCGTAGAGTTTGGGCCGGGAATAAATGGGAGAGCTTCGAGCCTCACAGTTGTTTCGGTGTTGTAGGAAAATGCAACTATACATATCGAAACGCTGATGGCGAAGAGTTCGAGATTTCATCCAAAACGTCAGCGTTGGGCAACTCCGTTTTTCGAGTGGACGCAAGTTCGTCTAAGACAGGAAAGTTCCCGGTCGATACTGTTCGGACTACTCACTTTGGACTGCAATTGTCTTCTGAAAACGCTAACTTTTCATCTACAATGACCGAACTTCGTAGCTGTAATCTTCCTATATCGTGACTGTATTTCGGTGGTTTGGTTAGATCTTTCGTCCCGCAATCGACTCAGCTCTAAACGGCTCCTTTGGGCTCAAAGCCGCCATTGCGACAGTATTCTGGTCGTTCTTGGCCAAACCTCTCACATCCGTGCAAGTCGCTTGAGCTCTCACCTGGAACACCAAAGTAGGGTGTTCCTTCCTTGTCGGTTTCGAACGTGATTGGCGATGTACGCTTGTTTGTTCAGACCGGACAGGCTTGCGCGTTTTGGCGTACAAGCTTCACTGCTGAGCAGATTCAGCCGCAGCCCGTACCGCATTAATATTCTCGCCATAGACTTCGGGATTGGTCACCGACCCACCCTTGAACACCGCTGACCCTGCCACCAGAACGTCAGCACCTGCTGCGGCAACCAGAGGGGCGGTCAGTGGGTCGACCCCGCCATCGATCTCGATATGGATCGGGCGGTCTCCGATCATTTGACGCAGCTTGCGGACTTTGTCGGTCATGTCGATGAACTTCTGGCCGCCAAAGCCCGGGTTCACTGTCATGACGCAAACCAGGTCTGCCAGTTCCAATAGGTGTTCAACTGTCTCGGCGGGCGTGCCGGGGTTCAGGGCGACGCCTGCTTTCATACCGGCGGCGCGAATGGCTTGCAGAGTGCGGTGTGTATGCGGGCCGGCCTCAACATGGGCGGTCAGGATATCCGCGCCCGCGTCCGCGTAGGCCTGAATGTACGGATCAACCGGGGTGATCATCAGGTGAACGTCCATCACCGTTTTGACATGTGGCCGAAAAGCTTTTACCGCCGGGGGGCCGAACGTGAGGTTGGGAACGAAGTGACCGTCCATCACATCAACATGGACCCAATCCGCGCCCTGCGCTTCTATGGCCTGAATCTCTTGTCCGAAATTGGCAAAATCGGCAGACAGGATCGACGGAGCGATCTTGATGGTGCGGTCACAGCTCATTGCAGCCTCGTAAGTGTTGGAGCGTTGCCGATGCATATACCTGCAGCAGGGGGCGAGTGGTAGACCTGCAACCCGCCTTTCTGAACGAACAACGCGCGAACCAGCATTGTGGCACCGTTATAGAACTTTCACGCAAATGACACCCTCGGTTGAATTGCGTCTGTAACCGATCGCCAAGATGAGTTGAGGGTGGCACATGCTGCGGATCAAAAAAACTGACCATGCGCTTCGGTGATAATTTTTGTTGATGATGCGACGCTGGATGTGGGTTGTTTGACGTCAGCGATTGTGGGTCCAGATAGCCGTATATGATAAGAGAGTGTTTCTGGTTCATCGTAGCCACCAAGGAGTGGATGATGAGAAACATATCGAAGAGTCCCTGCGATAAGATCTTCAAACACGTCAAACGCGTGTCCGTTGATGTGTTTGAGCACGTGGTGCGGGATGGTGCGTTTGCGATGCACTGGCCCGCGCACGGGCCGCTTTACGGCGCGCTCGCTGAAATTGCCCAGCAACGATGTGAAGCCAAAGCGCTATTGCCCGACGGGCTGAGCCGCGTCATCGAAATCGACAATTCAGGATCACCCGATGAAACGATCAGCGAAATCCTGACCCGACTTCAGCCGGAAAGGGCATAGCGATGGATCAGGTGAAACCGGCCGTCTTCAGCCTCTCCCATCAAGGCCAGATCGGTGATCTCGAACGGCGTGGGCAGCAGGGGGCCGAGATGTGTGTCCAGTGCGGATTGCACTTTGACCAAGTTGGGTTTGTCCAACCTGCCGCTGAGCGTTATATGGAACCGGAAGGATGCCAGCACGTAAGGATAGCCCCATTGGATCAGATTGGCCTCTTGGTCCCGGGTCAAGTTAGCTGCGCGCCGTCGCGCCAATTCAGCTTCGGATGTCGCCGCGCGAAAGTCGTCCAGTTCGTGAACGCAGGCTGCGGCCAGCGCGTTCAACTGCTCGGCATGTCCCAACGGGCGCAGCGCAAGGAAACGGCCCAGGCGCGCGATCTCAAGACCTTCCATCGCCACAGGCGCGCGGCTGGCCGCAAGCGTCGCGCAAGCGCTCTGCAGCGCGCTAAGCGATTGGCTGGTCCTCAGGCGAAATGGCGGTTTCATCGTCCCATGCAGCCCGTATTTGCGCGGTACCTGCGAAACAGCTGCGACATCGATGCCATCTATGACAGGGTGCGCGACCTCGGCCCCGTTTTCGATATCCCAGCCCAACCAGCTGGTTGCAAATTTCGTCCAATCCGCCGCAGCGGGTGGCGCAAAATAGATCGCGTACCGCGTGAATGTCACATTGGCCTCCTATTGCGTGGCCTTCCAATAGCTCAAACTGTGTGAAGTTCAGATGACAGAAGACTTGATCCTTGCCAATGCCACGATTGTGCTACCCGACGAGACTGTCACCGGCAGTGTTCGGATTGTCGGCGAATGCATTGCCGACATCGACACAGGAGCATCGGTTCCAAAAGGCGCAATCGATTGTGACGGCGAATATGTCAGCCCAGGCTTGGTCGAGCTGCATACCGATAATCTGGAGCGTCACATCCAGCCACGCCCCAAGGTCGACTGGCCCCACACGGCTGCGATCCTGGCCCATGATGCGGAACTGGCCAGCACCGGGATCACAACAGTGTTTGATGCGATGCGGGTCGGGTCAATCCCGTCAGGTGCGGCGCGATACAGGCAATATGCGCGGGGTTTGTCCCGAGAGCTTTGGCAATTGCGCGAACAGGATGCGCTGAAAATCAGTCATTTCCTTCATTTGCGCGCCGAGGTTTGTTCGGAAACACTCGTCGAAGAATTGGGTGAGTTTGGTCCAGAGGACAGGGTGGGTATTGTTTCGATCATGGATCACACACCTGGACAGCGGCAGTTTCGCGATATGGCCAAGCTCGAGGCTTACCTGAAGGGTAAGCACGCCATGGATGACGACACATTCATGCAGCACGTCGCCCAGCTAAAGGGGTTACGGGATCGCAACGGCGATCGGCACGAGATTGAAACAGTCAAAGCCGCGCGGCGTTTTGGGGCAGTTCTGGCCAGCCATGATGACACGACGGAGGATCAGGTTCGGGTCTCGGCGGGCCACGGTATTAGCCTTGCCGAATTCCCAACGACGGTCGAGGCCGCGCGGTCCTGCCATGATCACGATATCAAGGTCATGATGGGAGCGCCGAATATCATCCGAGGAGGATCCCATTCCGGTAATGTCGCGGCGCAGGAACTGGCTGAACTTGGCCATCTTGACATTATGTCTTCGGACTATGTTCCGGCTGCTTTATTGTTGTCGGCAGCCAGACTGGGCGAGCTATGGGGTGACATGGCGCGCGGTATCAGAACCGTAACGCTTGCCCCCGCTCGGGCTGCGGAACTAGAGGATCGTGGCGCTTTGCGAACCGGCGCGCGTGCTGATCTGATCCGATTTCGCATGCGGGCGAGTGTTCCCGCTCTGACTGCGGTCTGGTCGCGTGGGCGGCGGGTTGCCTGACAACGCGCGAAAGAAAACTCAGATCAGGCGAGATAAAACAGATAACGGTCCGGGGCGACGGTTTCGGGACCTTTGATCTGCTCAAACCCCACAAGCGGTTGCCCCGAGATTAACAGGCCGCCGGGTTGCATCACGCGCGAGATCGACGGGCTGAGGCGGGCAGCCTCGGCCACGTCCTCATTCTTGATGCCGCGCCCGAAATCATAATGCGCCATCGCAACTTTGCGTCCGGTGTCTGACAGTTTGCGCAACATCGGCTCGGCTTCACCTTGTAGAAAGTCCTCGGATGGAGGGGTGCTGTCAGGATGGCATTGCAGCACCCGGTCCATTACCCATATCTTGCGATCTGGCAGGATCTCCCGCAGATGATCATAGGTGCGGCCGTTGCCCAGCCCCATGTCCAGAATGTCACCGGGTGCGTTGCCAATTCGGGCTGCGGCCCAGTTTAATCCATCTCGTTGGGCCGTCAGGCGGCGCAGCATGGAATCCAGTCGGCTCATCGGGGAATTCTCTCGTCAGGTTCTTGGGGCAACCCACGCGTCCGCAGGGCCATCCAGCAGTTTGCGCAGCAAGGCGTTGGTAAAGTCCCAGATGTCTTGATCATGGACCAGATGGTGCGTCAATACGCCAAAGGGTTCTGTATTGTCGGCACGCCCTTCGCGACGATCCCGTAACAGGCCGACCGTCTGGGCGATCAATGTATCAGCCGGGATTAGTCCACGGCTCCCGCGCCAGTCGATTGGGTCGAGATGCGTGTTGATTTGATCCAAACCCGGCACGGGTTGCGCGGTCTTGCGGGGCGTTGCAGTTGAGAGGATGCGAAAGCCAAGTTCCGGTAATCGCTTTACGGCTTCGGCGGCGATGCGGTTCCAGGGGGGCACGAACATGGGGCGCAGATCGTTACCGAATAGCTCTGTCAGCTTCGCATGGCCTGCCCGCGCATCTGCAACGATGTCCTCTAACGGGCGATACAAGCCGAACTCAGATTTCTTTTCGCCGTCTGGCGCATGGTTCATATGGGCCCAGCCGTGGACAACTGGAATCAGGGTTGGTCGTCGCAAGGCATAATCTGCCAAATTGGGGTCGACGTCGCGCGGTACAATGGCCAAATGAACAGGCAGACCCAACTGTTGCGACATCTCGGACAGCCTATCCAACTGAGGGGTTTGGCAGATTGCATCATCGTCCCGCCACCACAGCGGCAGAGAGACCTCCTGATCAAGCCAGAGCTTCAGTTCAGCATCAAGCGGCTGCCAGTTCGGGATCATCGACGTTTCTCCAAAAGGCGCTTTGTGACTTCAACTGTCTGCTTCGCACCATCAAACCCCTGTATCTGGGGACTGCGCGGCCCATCGGAAATGACACGCTCTAAAGCATTTGCAAGCCTCTCACCTGTCAGATTCTGACTGATCAGAACCTCAATGGCTGGTAGCTCGGACAAGCTGTGGGCTCTCAGCCCTTGTTCAACTTCTTTGCCGTCATCGAACGGAACAAATACCGCTGGTGTGCCACTTTGCAGGATGTCCAGTGCTGTGTTGTAGCCACACATACTGATCGAAGCAGCGGCATGAGGCAGCATCTGTCGAAAATCCGGACGTACGGGTTCCAGTGACACAGCTGTGCCTTGCGCCAATTCAGAAAGTTCGGCAATGCGCCTTTTAGCATCCTGCCCACCAACCAACAGGCGCCAGCGCCTGTTGGGCATCTTTCGGGCGGCCTCGATGGCCGCGCGAAAGATCGGCTGTCCTACCGATCCGCCACCTGCGCTTACAAGTACCTCATGCGCGCCAATATCCTCGGGATGTGGTTGTGGCGGTTCTGGCGCAACAAAACCCGTATAGTGCAATCGCGCCGCCAACTTCGCTGACACAGGCCAGCTGACAGACAACGGTGTTAGGCTTTCGTTGGAATGGACCAAAATGCCGTCGTAAAACTGCTCGACAATGTCATCTGCGCGGGTGGCCTTTGAGGGCTTCGACGGGGGGGCCAGAATATCCCGGATTGATCCAAGAATGATGGGCCGCTGGTCAAGGTTCCGAGCAGTGGTGAGGGCCGTGTCGAATTCGCTGGCCAGCGATCTTCGACCAAATGGATAAAGCTCGGTGATCAGAACCTGCGGCTGAAAGCTTTGGACAGCTTGCGTTAGGGCCGTTACGCGCGCTGCTTTGTAGCGGTCATCGGCGACATCATTTTGGTCGGTCAGCAATCGGGTGAAATCTGTTCCATCAGATCGCAAAGGCGGCAGCCCAAACAACGTCACGCCGCCGCTGTCCAACTGCGGCGCGGGCATGCCGCCAGATACAACCATAACGTCGCCCCCATCCTCGGCAAAGGCCCGTCCCAGTGTCAAAGCGCGGCTCAGATGACCTGTGCCCAGCAAATGCGTGACGATGATCATCACCTTCATCAGATGGCCTCGCGTTTGATCAGACGAACAGGGGCGGCGTCGGGGGACATATCGGTCAAATTGATAACGTAAAGCCGATTGCGTTTGATTTTAAATGGTGCGGGACCTTCGAAATCCCAGCCCCATGCTTGGGCAAGAATGACCCGCATGATCCCGATATGGCAAACAGCGACCGTATCGGACCGCAGACCCAAAACCCAAGGGGACAACCGGGCCCAGACCTCGGCCGGGCTTTCGCCGTTTGGAGGGCGATAGGCCCATCCCCAATCCTCGATATGTCGATAACCACTGTCGGTGTCAGCAATCAGATCAACGCCGCGCAAGCCTTCCCAGTCACCCCAGTTCATTTCAATCAGCGCTTCCGATATTCGGGGCGGTTGGCCGGTAACCAGCCTGGCTGTCTCGCTGGCACGCTGCAGTGGGCTGGACCAGATGTCAGCAGCGTTCCAGTGATCGGGAAGATCGTACCCCGACAACTCGTCGCGCGCGGCTTGATCCAACGGAATGTCGCTGCGCCCCTGAATGCGTCCGGCTCGGTTCCAATCCGTATGTCCATGACGCAGCAGGGCCAGTCGGGTCATGACGATACCTTTAGCATTGGACGAATGGTTGCCCAAAACTGTTCGGTCGCTTTGGGCATCAGATGGTGGCGCTCGATATGCGCGCGCGCCTTTGAGCCCATAGACCGGCAGAGGAGCGGATCATCCAGCAGCAGTTGCATGTGCTTGGCAAGACCCAAGGGGCCCGCGCTGACCGACGGGTAATCAGATGGGAACAGCACATCCCGAACCCCGGGCCGGTCTTGTGCAACCACCGGCAGGCCCGCCGACTGCGCTTCTAGGTAGATCATACCGTATGCCTCGTTCACGCCAGGCCATACGAGAAATGAGGATTGCGAATATGCCGCGTGCAAAGCATCGCGATCCAACTGACCCAGAAATTCAACGTTGCCACCAAATGGTGCCATAAGGTCTTCGACTTCGGCCCGGGCAGGGCCGTCGCCTGCGATCTCAAGACTCCAGTCGCCTTCCAAATGGGACAAAGCCTGGGCCAGAATTGCGTAAGACGCCAGCTTATCGCCATCTCGCATCATCCCCACCGTCAGCATCGGACCACGGCCAGAGGTTTCCGGGGGTAACTCGCAGATTGGCAAGAAGGGGGGAAGTTCTACCAACGCCTGATTGTGGTACCGGTCTCGTTCCAACGTGATCAGGTCATTTGCGGTGTGGTAAAAGATTACTTGGGCCGCATCGCAAGCATCATGCGCAGATTGCGCGAACCCGGCCCACGGACCGGTCAAGCGACTGGTGGCGCGGGTGCTTTCCAACTGGACATAGGGAATCCCCCGCGCGGCGCAGACCTGCGGTCCCAGTAAATCGGGGGCTTTGTAATAGTTGTGGTACGTCACCCAAAGGTCCGTATCCAACGGCATCTGGGCGATTAGTCGTTTTGCTTCAGCCTGCGCCGCGTCACGGAGTGTTTGTTGCAGGGCAGCGTCCCCCATTTTGTCATAGATACGAAAACGGGACACCAAATCGCTTGGATCACCTTGGGCAGCGATGGCCTTCATCAGGTTTCGGGCCATTTCGCGATCGCCCGAGGGTTTCGGGCTGTCCGGAGCTTTCATCGGTGCATAAAAGGCAACTCGGGCCATTACGCCGCATCCGAACACAAGGCATTCAGCCGCGCAGACAGGCGTGCGATGCCCGGATCCATCCGAAATTCGGCGATCAGACGGTGGTAGGCGGCATCGGCCATCTGGGCAGATTTCTCAGGATTGGATGCCATTGCCATCATTGCCGCAGCCAGCGATGCGGGGTCGTCATTAGACAGAACGCCATGCGTTTCGCTCTCGATGAACTCTGGAATGGCCGACACTGGCGTCGACAGGATCGGCAGCAATTGCGAGGCTGCTTCCATCAAGACATTGGGCAACCCGTCGCGGTCACCATCGGCTGCAATGCGGCTTGGCAGCACGAACAAGTCTGCGGCTCGCATGGCCTGAATCACTTCCGGCTGATCGCACGGACCCTGCCAGGTGATCCTGTCTGCGACCCCGGCTGCGTTGGCTTGCCCTGTCAAAGCGTCGCCGAGAGAGCCGCCCCCAATGTGAGTCCAGTGCCAATCCAGCGATGCGGGCAGCAAGGCAAACGCTTCGATCAGGCGGTCAAAGCCCTTTTTCTCGACCAAACGGCCGACGGACACCATGCGAAACGGGCTATCAGGAGCGCGCTGGATGCGATTGGGCGGTGTTGGAAAACGGGTCAGGTCCAACCCGTGATAGATCAGATCGACACGACCCCGGTCGTCTGCGAGCTCGCGCAGGTGGTCGGCACCGACGGCAGTACAGGTCGCACCAAATTGGGCACCGTGGGTTTTTGCCTGTAGCTTTTCGCGTTTTTCCCAATCGGGTGAGGTCCAGATGTCTTTGGCATGGGCCGAAAAGCTCCACGGGATGGCGCGCATGATGGCAGCATAGCGGGCGACGGATGACGGTGTGTGCATGAAATGTGCGTACAGGCCTTGTGTCGCCTCAGGCAATTCTACGGCCAATACACAAGCCTGACCAAAGCGGCGAATGCGGTTGTGAGTCGGGTCGCGGCGCAAATCCTGGCGCCAGACATCATAAGCTTCGGCATAGCCGGGCATGTGCTGGGCACGATGCCGCGCTTTCCAAACGCGTTGAGGCTCGTCAGAGAGATACTCGGGCAGATAATGCACCTGACCCGCAAATTGGTCATGCAGGGGATGGCGTTTGGTGTCGGTCGGGTGGCGTAGTGACCAAATGTCAAACTGATGCCCAGCATCCTGCAAGGCAACAAGCTCCTGGGCGATGAACGTCTCGGAGAGGCGCGGCCAGCCTTTGACCAACACCGCCAACTTTGGGGCAGTCTCGGTCATCCGGTGGCCCGTTCCTGTTCCCGGCCCAGCAATGTGTCGATGCGATCAGTGACGTAGTCCAGCCCGTCCAGCAAACCGTCCTGAATAGTCTGCGACGGTAAGTCTTGATGCGGCAGGTTGCGGATGGCCTGGATCATTGAGGCGGGCGTCAAACCATCGCGCGTCTCATCAAGCATCTTCACCAGGCCGAGGTCTTCGGCGCGCGACGCCCGGATCCATTGTTCCAGACGCGGAGTAGTGCGGGGGACGATGACAGCGCGTTTGTCAAAGGACAGAACCTCGCAGAACGTGTTGTAGCCCCCCATGCAAACCACCCCGGCGGCACCCGCAAAAAAAGTTTCAATCTGGGATTCAAACCCCACGGCTGTAACACGACCATTCAGTGCGGCGACGCGGGTTTCAAACTCTTCGCGCAACTCACCGGACAAGAAGGGGCCGTAGACTAGAACAGCGCGAGGCGATAGCTTCGGGTCTTGTTCGTAAGCGGACAAGACCAGATTAACCATTGCCTTACCGTCACCACCGCCGCCGGGCGTGATCAGAATATAGGGCTGTTCAGGCGGCTCACCGATGGGGCCGAGATCGCGCCGCAGGTAACCGGTCCAGTGGATACGGGATTGAGCAGCGGGGCTTAGTGGCAAGCCCTTGGTCGGGTCATAGATTGACCGCAGCCCATAAACCCAGATTTCGTGATAGAACCGCTCAGTCGCTGTGATGGCCTCCTTGCGGGCCCATTCGGCGGCCAGAACCTCGGGTTCGTCCAGGACATCACGCAAGCCAAGGATCAGCTTGGTGCCACTGTCGTTTTCCATATGCTTCAACGTTGGCAGCAGCTCACCCCGGAACCCTGTGGGTTCTTTATCGACGATCAAGACGTCAGGATCGAACTGTTGAACCGCAGTTTGAATCAGACCCGAACGCAGCTCGGTGACCTCGTCGATGCCCATCCCGATTGTACGCGCGGCATAAGACCCATCGGCCCGTTTGGTCACGCCGGGCAGCCGCACGTGGTCAACCCGACGGGGAAAGGTGAAACGGCCAGCAATCGGTGATCCCGTCAGGATCAGCGCAGATGCGCTTGGATCTGCCTGCGTCATCGCGGCAGCTAGGGCGCGCGAGCGCCGCAGATGGCCCAGTCCGAACGTGTCATGACTGTAAAACAGGATACGCGGCGCGCGGTTCGACTTGGTTTTTGCTATGCTTAGGCTCATACATTTGCCTGTCTTCTAGGTCGTTATGCGGTATCCGCGCGTTCGCAGACGTTATCTTACATTCCTTGGCGGCGCTTGCCAAAGGCAGAAGCGTATTCCCGCAAATGTGCTAAGCATTGCGATTTGGCAACAGGATATTGATGTATACGCGGCAAATCGCACCAGAGTTTGGCATCGTTCGCAGAATGATCGAGAAAACAGCAAACGGTACGATACTCAGACACAAAATCGGTCATAGTCAATTTCCCCTGAATTGAAAACACCCGCAGAGGCCCTGTGCGCCGAGAACACGTCCCGACAAGATGTTGAGATTGTCTGCTGTGAAGATTTGAATAGACCCATATGGTTCTGTAATCTGTCCGGCATCGGGAAAACTGGATACAAGACCCTATGAAACCAAACTTTCTGGCCGGACTAGTCCTGGCATTCTGGGCCCTTTTGCTGGCCTTTCCTGTCGACGTGGCGGCGCAAACATCGTTGATACCTGGGTACCCGACCGGGTCAAGCGACGAGGCTGAAACCACGAGTGACGGCGATCTGGCCGCTGCGATCCGGGCCGCCAGCGAAGCAGGCGCTAGTGTCATCGTGATTGACAGCGCTGGGCAAATCGCCACGACGACACAGGGTGACGCGCCTGCAGAAGAGGATGCGTCGGATAACCCGATGGCTGACGGGTCTGAGCTGATGAAGGCGCAGGAACGGTTTTCGAAGTTCCGTGAGTCGGTGGAGTCGCGCCTTGAAGCGCTGCCTTATTCGGTGTTCGAAGTGCAGTACATTCTGCGACAGACCAGTCCGGATGGTCGAATACAGACCTATTTTGAAGTTCTGGGTTGGAACATCCTGTTCCTTTTGCTGGGGCGATGGCTGTCCATCGAGATTTACGGCAAGCGTATTGCAAAGCGATATGTCGTCGCCAAGATAAAAGAATACCCACAAGGGTACCGCGAGAAGATGCCGTTCCTTGTCATGCGTTTTCTGACAGGAATTGGAGCGACAGTTTTTGCCATGCTGATGGCGCTGATTGTCGGGTATCTGGTTTTCGGTGAATCCGAAGATATCTCAATCCAGTTTACAGTGACGGCTGTCTTTACTGCTTTCTTCCTGTCTCGCACAGCCTCGGATCTGTGGCGAATGGTTCTGTCGCCATATCTAAGCCAGTACCGTTTGCCACCCTTTTCTGACCGTCACGCTAAGCGTCTTTATTATTGGGCGTCGGCTTTGGCGACGTATGACATCTCGGTGGCGTTGTTTTCGACCTGGGTGGCGGATTTTGGCCTGAACTACAACGTTTACGCGATGGTCTATGGCGGGTTGACGATGTTGGGGGCTGTCGGAAACGTTTTGATGATCCTGTTCAACGCTGGCGCTATTTCACATGCAATCCGCGGTGGACGGGCGGCGGATCAAGTATCTTGGATTTTGCGCTTTATTTCTTATGGATGGGCGCCGGTATTGATCATTTACATGGTGTTCAGCTGGTTCAAGCTGGCGGTGGATCTGGTTCTGGAAAACGAGAACTCGCTGCCGATTGTGGCCAGCAGCTATGCAATTTTCATGTCCGTGGTCGTGGCCTATGGCGCGATGAACTATCTGCTTGAACGGTATTTTGACCGCAATCGCCGGCTGGAACAGATAAACAGCGATGCCGATGGCGATGAAGACCCCAGCGAGGGAACCGAAACACCCGAAGCCGAGCAGAGAAAACACACGATCCTGACCTATGAAGATCTGGCGCGGCGTGTTGCCGGCATTCTGGCTTTTGTCGTGGGTCTGTATGCGCTTGTGGTCATCTGGAACCCGGATGCCAGTTGGAGTGAGGACCTGCCGATTGAACGGGCGCTGGATGTGATGGTCATTCTGTTCATGGGCTACATCCTGTTCCATTTCTTCCGCATCTGGATCGACAGTAAAATCGCAGAAGAAGAGGTAGAGGTCGGCGACGCAGAGCTGGGTGATGAGGGTGGAGAAGGTGGGCAGAGCCGGCTAGCCACGTTGTTACCGCTGTTCCGAGGCGCCATTCTGGCCGTGGTTGTGGTGACCATAGCCCTGATCGTTCTGATGGAGCTGGGCATAAACGTTAGCCCATTGTTTGCAGGTGCCGGCGTTGTCGGTCTGGCCGTCGGTTTTGGTTCGCAAACTCTGGTACGCGACATCTTTTCAGGGGCCTTCTTTTTGATGGATGATGCCTTCCGCAAGGGCGAGTACATTGACATTGGGGATGTGAAAGGGACGGTCGAGAAAATATCTGTCCGCTCGTTCCAGCTGCGCCATCATCTGGGCGCGCTGAACACTATTCCCTTTGGGGAAATCAAAGTTCTGACCAACTACTCTCGTGATTGGGTGATCATGAAACTGCCACTACGGGTGACCTATGATACGGATGTCGAAAAGGTGCGCAAACTGATCAAGAAGCTGGGGCAAGAGTTGCTGACCGATCCGGTAATTGGGGAAAACTTTATCCAGCCGCTCAAGTCACAGGGCGTGATCGAGATGCAGGATTCGGCAATGATCATCCGGGTCAAATTCATGACCAAGCCGGGTGATCAGTGGCTGGTGCGCAAACGGGTCTACCAGGATATTCGAGAGCTGTTTGCGCGGGAAGGCATTCGGTTTGCCCACCGTGAGGTTACAGTTCGTTTGGCGGATGGCAAAGAAACGGAAGACCTGACACCCAGGGAGCGCGAGGCAGTGACTGGTGCGGTTCAGGCAGCCATCGATGAGGATTACCTTGATGATATCGGACCCGGGGGAGATGATCGCTAAGGTGATCTCCCGCCGCATTAGCCAACGTCTCTGACGAGACATTACCCAATGCGTTGGGCCGGGCCGCGCGTTCCGCGCGGCGGGTGCGTCAGATGGTCAGGGAGGGCCAGCCTGGTTCTGATGAGCCGAGTTCCGAAGCCGGGCTTGCCCACCGCATTTTGGCCTTGCCAACGCTCAGCGCCGGCTTGAGGCGGTGTCCGGGACCCCAGCCAGACTGCTCAATTGCCGCTGCGTAGTCCTTAGCAGTGGCTTCGATTGCTTTATCATCTGGTCCGGTTTTGCCTAAAACCGCCAGTAATTCGGCTGTTCGGGCCAGCGACAGATGGGCGTGCATAATCGAATTGCCCGACGCAGCCTCGGCCAGCGCAGACAGCACCGAGGCGGCCATCAAATATCCGGTGGCATGATCCAGGGCCTGAACTGGCAAGGGTGTCGGTTTATCGGCGCTTGCCCAGTCCATCCCCGCATGAGCGAGCCCAGAGCTCATCTGTACCAGACTGTCGAAACCACGCCGCGTTGACCACGGCCCTTGCCATCCATAGGCATCCAACGTGACCTCAACCCTATTCGGGGCCAACTCGTCCCGTTTGGATTTTGTCAGCCCAAGTGCGTCCAGAGCACCAGGTCGGTAGCCATGGACAAAGACATCCGCGTGCGTCAGCAGGCCTTTCAGACACTCAAGCCCCTCTGGGGTTTTCAAATCAATATACGCGCAAGTCTTACCTAGTGAGATGTCCGGGATCACGCCGGGCTCGTCCCATTCCGGAGGATCGATACGCAAAACTTCGGCGCCAAACCCGGCGAGTGTGCGGGTCGATACGGGACCAGCCAGAACGCGGGTCAGGTCAAGGACTCGCAGCCCGGCCAGAGGACGCGCCTCAGTTGCCTTGGGTTGATCACGCAGTTTGATGCTTCGAGGTCCTTGCCAGCCGATCAGCGGGTCGCGGGCGACAGCGCGGCCTTGCGGATGATCCTGCCATTCAGAGCGGCGGCGCATGGCTGCAGCGACCCCGCCTTCAGCGACGATAGCGGTCTCAAGTTCTGCGGCTGTCCGGGATCTGACAGCCTGGACAACAGCGTCCCTATCTGCGGGTGTTTCCAGAACTCTCAGGGCTGCATCTCGGTGATGCGGAAGGTTGGTGTGCAGCCTGATCCAGCCGTCAGAGGTCTGGTAATTACCGGCAATCGCATCCCACAAGTCGGGCATGTCCCAACCGTCTGATTTGAAAGAGTATCCAAACCAAAGCGACGCCAGGCGATGGTCGACAGTGACTTCTGGTGCAGTCGGTGCAAGGTTCAGTGCCGTCATCAGGCGCGCCAGTTCCTGGCCCACAGCCGCGACGCTCGCCGTGGCCAGTTCCGAGACTGCAAATGCGCTGGGCAGCGCGCCGGAACCTTTTTTCCGGTAGCCGTCCACAGCCGGAAGAGATGAGAGCAAGCTCATTGCTGGTAGGGATCCAGACTGTCCCGCAGCCCGTCCCCAAGGAAGTTGAATGCCAGTACGATGATGATGATCGGCAGCATCGGGATGGCGGTCCAGGGATAGATTTCAATCGACGCGAGGTTTTGCGCGTCGTTCAACATCACGCCCCAACTGACCGCAGGCGCGCGCAATCCAAGGCCCAGGAAACTGAGCGCGGTTTCCCCAAGGATCATTGCCGGTATCGAAAGGGTGGCTGAGGCAATCAGGTGAGACATGAAATTGGGCAGAAGGTGCTTGCGGATCACCCGACCCGAACTTGCGCCCATCATCTCGGCAGCCCTGACGTATTCTTCTTCGCGCAGGGATAGGAATTTTGCGCGCACAGATCTGGCCAGTCCCGGCCAATCGAGGATGCCTAATATGATCGAGATGATGAAAAAAACCGCAACCGGACTCCAATTGGACGGAACTGCAGCGGAAAGGGCCAGCCACAAGGGCAATTCGGGCAGCGAGCGCAAGACTTCGATGACCCGATTGATGACCCAGTCGATCCGGCCGCCGAAGTATCCGGCCATCGAGCCGAATAAGATACCAAGGAAAAACGAAACCGAAATGCCGATAAGGCCGACGGTCAGTGACAGTTGCGCCCCGTAGAGAATTCGGCTGAAAATGTCGCGACCCAATCGGTCTGACCCCCACAGGAACAACGTGGCGCCCTCTGGGGCACAAAACAGATGCGTATCTGTCGGGATCAATCCCGCCAATCGATATTCTGACCCTTCGCAAAAAAACCGGATGGGACGGGGATCTTCGGTATCGGGAACGAACTTCCACTGGAAAGTTTCCAGATCAGCCTCGGCCACGATCGGATAGACATAAGGACCTATGAAAGCACCTTCATGGAACCAGTTGACTGATTGCGGCGGGGCATAAAGGTGCTCGCCGTTGCGTTCATTTGGGCCATAAGGGGCAATGAACCCCGCAAAGGGCAGCATCAGGTAACACAGCAGCAGGAAGATACCTGAGATAAGGCCCAATTTGTGCGTTCTGAATTTGCGCCAAACCAAGACCCAGTTTGGGGCGTCCAGATCCGCGCGCTCCAATTGCTGGACCGACGCCTGAGGATCAAACGGAGCGTCGTCAACAAAGCGGTCGTCGTTGCGGTCGGTCATGCTTCGCGCCCTTCGTACCGGATGCGTGGGTCAAGCATGACCAGCAGGATATCCGAGATCATGGTGCCAATCAGAGTCAACAAGGCAACGAACATCAGGACGAAAGCCGACAGAAATTGGTCCTGCGTCTTAAGCGCCGTCAGCAAGGTGGGACCAATGGTTTGAAGGCCCAGAACCACCGAGACCAAAACAGAGCCCGAGATCATCGAAGGCAACAAGTTACCAATGTCGGCCACAAAGGGGTTGAAGGCGACACGTAGCGGATACTTCGTTAGCATGCGGGACGGTGCCATACCCTTGGCGATGGCAGTTTCCACATAGGGTTTGCCCAGCTCATCCAACATGTTTGCGCGCAAGCGTTGCATCATGGCCGAGGCGCCAGAGGTGCCGATAACAAATGTTGGGACGATGAGGTGGATCAGGATGGATTTCAGCTTTTCCCAACTCATGGGTTGGCCTTCAAAAGAGGGATCCATCAGGCCGCCAATGGGTAGGTTGAAATACTGATGCCCGTAGTAAAACAATATGAGCGCCAGCAGAAAGTTGGGCGTAGCCAGACCTAGATACCCCACAAAAGCCGACGTGTAATCGATCCATGTTCGGGACTTGGCGGCGGCGAGAACACCAAGCGGTAAAGCGACAGCGTAGACAAACAGAATTGCGGCCAGATTGACCACAACGGTCAGCCACAATGTGTCACCGACGATGTCAGACACGGGTCGATCAAACTCAAACGACCAGCCATAGTTGCCTTGTAGCAGTCCGGAAAATCCATGTGGCCCGGGCCAGAACCCCATCCAGATCAAATATTGCTCCCACATGGGGCGATCCAGCGCGTATTCTGCCCGCAGGAACTCAGCTTTGGCGACCCCTGCGGACTGGCCCGAGGCCTGAAGCTCCGCGATCTGGTTGCTCAGATAGTCGCCGGGTGGAAGGTTGATGATCACAAATATCAAAACCGAGACGACCAGCAGCGTCAGCAGCATCGTAAAAAAGCGATACACCACATAGCGCAGCATAATCATTTAGCTGCTCCTATCAGTCGGCGAAAAAGAACTCGTCTGGGCGGTGAATACCAAAATGTGCTCCGGGCTCCCAAGCCCACATGGCCTGTTGCGGGACGTTGCGCAAACGGTTCGAAACTACGATCGGCTGAGGCGCGCCATTCAAAATCCCAATCGCATATAACTGATCCGCATGGATATTGAGCATCTCAGTCCAAGCCGCTTCGCGCTCTTCATCGTTTGCCGCAATTTCCCAATCGTGTGCCAGTTCCATCAGGCGTTCAGCCTCGGGCATGTCCGGGGCTTCGCCGACCTCACCGCTTGTTTGGTAGAATTGCCCCCATTTGGGCCAAGCCAGAAAGACCTGATCCGTCGGCGCCAGATAGGCCGGTGAGGTATGGGCCTGCGGAATTCCGTCGTCCCAACCAAACCAGACTGAAGCCATGGTGTTTCCCGCAAATACACGATTGCGCAGAATGTCCCGGTCCAGCGGACGCATCACCAGTTTGACGCCAATTTCCCGCCACGTGTCGGTGACAATTTGCAAGGCATTTTCGACTTCTTGGCGTTCACCCGCAGTTTCAATCACCAACTCCATTGGTCGGCCGTCAGGCAGCAGGCGGATACCTGACTTGTCCCGCTTATCAAGTCCGGCTTCGTCCAGCAGAGCATTGGCCTGATCTACGTCGTATGCAGCCCAGGATTGCGCGTTTTCTTCGTTGTAAAAGGGCGAAGCCGGAAGCACCGACATCGCTCCCGGATGCGCCAGTTTGAAGTACAGCGCCTGATTGATGGTCTTGCGGTCAATCGCAAGGGACAGCGCACGGCGGACCCGCACGTCCCGCAGAACATTGCGCCAGGCTTCGTCATCAAAGTTCAAGTTGGGATAGATCGCAATCTGCGACGCTACTCCGGTCTTCCACAATAGCGTTTTGTAGCCGCCATTTGCCTCACCCTTTTTCAGGATCGACGCATCGCGAAAGGCCAGGCCTCGACCCTGTAGGTCGCTTTCGCCAGCGTTGGTTTTGGCGGCCACCAGACCGGGGGCAACGATTTCCATCTCGACCACGTCGATATACGGAAGCTGAACTCCCATGCTATCAATCCGGTGGTAATAGGGATTGCGCACAAAGTTGTGTCGGATCTTCTTACCAGAACTGGCGTTCAACCAGGGTTGCAACGTGGGCAGTTCGTGATTGTCGAACTTATATAGATTGTCGAGTTTGTTGTGCAGCGCCGCCCAGCTTTTGACGCGAGCATCTTCGACGTGAAAAGCAAGTTCCTCCTGATCAGCGAATTTCTCGTGAAACTGTTTCAGGAAGGCGGAAGGGCGATAGATAAACGGGGGTCGTGCCTGCGCCAACGACTGTAAGAAATCAGGATTTGGATCATCCCACTCGTAGATCACCGTTTTTTCGTCCGGAAACGAGACCGTGGGCAGTTTGCCCTCAACGATTAGAAAGTCCGGTGGGCCCGACGGGCTAAGCAGTTCGTTATTTGCCACGTCTTCCCACCAATAGCGGAAGTCTTCCGAGGTAAACGGTGTTCCGTTGGACCACTTATGCCCCTCGCGCAGGCTCAGCGTGAATTTCCGATTGCCTTCGGTTTCGTACGAAGACAGCAGGTCGGGGACAATTTTGTAGTCCTGGTCAAACCCAACCAATCGCGCGTAACCGTAAACAACCATCTGTCGGATGTCCTTGGATCGGGTGACCATTGTCCGAAGGGTGCCGCCCGGTGTTCCAAAGTCGCGCCCTTTGGCGGCCAAATCAACGATCAGCGGTTCATTTGGCAGGCGATCTTGAACGGGCGGCAGATTACCCGCATCAACTTCGGTTGCCCAAAAAGTGCTCTCTTGCAGCTCAGGTATGGCTTCCGCCGTAGCAGAGAAAACCCCGGCAAAGGCCAGCGAAACGGCCAGGATCATAGTGCGAGTGGTCTTATACATGGCAACGTACCTTATGGCCCGGTTCCAATTCCACCAGTGAAGGTATCACGGTGTCCGAGAAACGAAAGGCTTCGTCCCAACTGTCCGGCGCGCCGGCACCCAACGAAACCATTTTCAGGTCGATTGGGCGATTGATGTCGGGTTCGGGTTGAGCGGCAATCAGCGCCTTGGTGTAAGGATGGCGCGGATTGTAGAATAGGGTTTCGGGTGGGGCTTGTTCCACGACAAGACCGCGTCGCATAACCGCGACCTCGTCAGCGATGCGCGCCACAACAGCTAGGTCGTGAGAGATAAAAAAGTAGGAAAGGTTCAGGCTGTCCTGCAGTTGTTCCAGCAGCGTCAGGATTTGTTCCTGAACGGACACATCAAGCGCCGAGGTCGGCTCATCACAGACAATCAGTTGCGGATCCAGCATCATCGCGCGCGCAATCGACAGACGCTGTCGCTGCCCGCCAGAAAAGGCATGTGGGTAGCGTTTGAGCATATCTGCGTTAAGGCCGACACGTTGCAACATCTCTGACGCTTTGTCGCGTTGTTCAGAGGACGATCCGATCCGGTGAATCTCCAACGGCTCGGTCATGGCATCCTGTATCCGCATCCGAGGGCTGAGCGAGCTGTAGGGGTCCTGGAACACCATTTGTGCCTTGCGTTGAAACGCAGTGCGCTGGGCTCGGGTCATTTGGTGAACCGTGATGGGGTCTTCGTTCGGCGACGTGCGGAACAGAATTTCCCCGCCGGGGTCCGGAAGTTCGGCACCAAGGGCGATACGGGCCGCAGTGGTTTTGCCCGATCCGCTTTCGCCGACAATCGCCAGCGTCTTGCCACGCGCCAGATTCAGGTCAACACCGCGGCAGGCATGGATTGCCTTGTCAGCCTGCCAACCTTTGCTGGACCGCATGGTGTAGGTCTTCGACACATCTTTCATTTGCAGGATCAGATCTTCGCTCGGCATCGGCAGCCCGACGGCCTCCTGATCTGGAATTTCGGGTGCCGCGTCAAACAATTGCTTGGTATAGGGGTGCGCCGGACTTGTAAGGATGGGGGCGGCTGACCCTGCCTCCATCACGCGGCCTTTGTGCATGACCACGACCTGTTCCGCCATGTTGGCGACAACACCCAGATCATGAGTGACAAGGATCAGCGCCATGCCAGTTTCGCGCTGCAGTTCCTTGATCAGGCCCAGAACCTGCGCCTGAGTGGTCACGTCCAATGCGGTTGTCGGTTCGTCGGCAATCAGCAGTTCAGGTTTTGACACCATGGCCATGGCGATCATGGCGCGCTGGCGCATGCCGCCAGACAGTTCAAACGGATAAGAATCGTAGGCCCGCTGCGGATCAGGAAACCCCACGCGTTCGAACTGGGACAGGACTTCTTTGCGTGCCTGTGCTTCTGAAGCCCCGCGATGCAGCCACAATACTTCGCTGACCTGATTGCCGATTTTGTGCAAAGGGGACAGGGATCGCATCGGCTCCTGAAAGATCATCGAGATCCTGTTGCCGCGAATATCCCGCATCTCGCGTTCACTGATCGTCGTCAGTTCTGCCATTCCCTTGGAGTCGTTCAAGGTAATCTTGCCGCTGCGAATTTGGGCGATGCGGGGAAGAATACGCAAAGCAGCCCGGCACGATATCGTTTTCCCCGAACCAGATTCTCCGACTAGCGCAAGTGTCTGTCCGGCCTCAACATCAAAATTCACACCCGTGACAACAGATTTTGCCGTGCCAAAGCCGATGCTGAGGTCTCTGACAGACAACAACGCGCTCATGCGGGTTTTCCACCCGGCTGGCCGTTCGCTAACATCGGCTAAATCAACTCCCCGTGTTTTTTTGTGCAGTGTCGCCCGGTTCTGCCCGACTAGTCAAACCCGTTCTTTGGCTGAAATGTCGCGAAAATGTGAAACTTTGGACTTCTGTCCTACACAAAGTCTTGAGTTTTTGCCATCACGGGCGGTGTCGACCTCATCTAAGTTGGCGACTTGTATCAAGGAGAGATTTCCCCGTGTCCGAGAATCAAAGCCGACTGGATCTGTTTATTGATCGCATGGTGTCGCAGCGTACCTGCCTGGATTTCGCGATTGGCCAAACCAACGACATGTCGGGTCCTGTGTTCGAATTGGGCTTGGGGAACGGTCGAACCTATCACCATTTGGTGCAGCATGTTCAGGGCCGTCCGGTATATGTTTTCGAACGGGCGGTTGCGTCCCATCCGGATTCCACACCTCCGGAAGACCGCGTTATCCTTGGGGATGTGCGCGAGACACTGCCTGCATCTGTTGAACGGTTTGGGGCATCTGCCAGTTTGATCCACGCTGATCTGGGCGGTCACAACCGGGAAAAGAACGATGCGTTCGCGCGGCTTGTTTCGCCTTTGATCGAGCCCCTTTTGGCGCAGGGTGGGTTGATGGTCTCCAGCGACCGGATGTATTTTGACACGCTGACCGAATTGCCGTTGCCCGATGGTGCGGTTGATGGGCGTTGCTTTATCTATCGCCGTGGATCCGCGAGGAAGGCAGACAATGATTTATTATGATTGTTCTACGGCCCCGAACCCGCGTCGTGCCCGTATGTTCATCGCAGAGAAAGGGTTGGAGATCGAGACCCGCGATATCTCGATTGCCAAAGGTGAGCAATTGAGCGATGCGTTTCGCGCCGTGAACCCCCGTGCCACAATACCGGTTCTGGTAACGGAAGCGGGGACGGTGCTGACGGAAAACCTGGGCATTGCTGCGTACCTTGAGGCTCGGTTTCCTGAACCGCCGCTCATGGGCAGGACGCCGGATGAAAAAGGTTCGGTCCTGATGTGGAACGCAATTGTCGAGCAACAGGGCGGAGTACCGATTGCCGAAGCTTTGCGGAATGCGCATCCTACGTTCGCGGATAGGGCCATCCCCGGCCCCGTGAATTACGCCCAGATCCCCGAGCTGGCGCAGCGAGGTGTTGATCGGACAATACTGTTCTTCGATCTGCTAGAGGAAAGACTGAAGGATAGTTCGTATGTTGCGGGGGAGAGTTTCACACTCGCGGATATCTCGACCTTTGTCTTCGTCGATTTCGCGCGTGTCGTGAAAATGCGGATCCCCGAGGGTAACACGGCCACTCAGTCTTGGTTTGAAGCCGTGAAATCCCGCCCCAGCGCGTCCCTGTAGCAACTGAGGTAAGTTGCGCAGTAATTTTACGCGGTAAATACTGTACAGAAATGTCTAGACAGAAGTGAACAGTGCTACTAGCGTCTCCTGAGGTTCTATGCAGGGGAGGTTGGGATGAAATCCCAGTATCGTGTCGTGGTCATCGGGGGCGGTGTTGTGGGCGCCTCGGTTTTGTATCATCTGGCCAAGTTCGGTTGGTCCGATGTGGTCATGCTGGAACGCCGGCGCCTGGCGTCGGGGTCGTCCTGGCACGCAGCAGGCGGCATTCATGCACTGAACGCGGATCCGAACATGGCGTCGCTGCAGGCCTATACCATCGACTTGCTGAGCGAGATCGAGAAAGAATCCGGTCAGAATATCGGCCTGCATATGACAGGTGGTCTGACCTTGGCCGGAACGCCGGAACGCTGGGAATGGTTGCAGGCGAACTACCGCATCTTCCAGTCAATCGGCATAGACGATTGCGAATTACTGACGCCGGAAGAGGCGCAGAAACGTTGCCCGATCATGTCCACTGACGGCGTGCTGGGCGCCATGTGGGCTGATCGCGAGGGTTACATCGACACAACCGGCACCGTGCAGGCCTATGCGACGGCCGCGAAAAAACGTGGGGCCGAGTATTATGAAGAAACCAAAGTCGAAGAGCTGATTCAAACCGACGATGGCTGGAAAGTTGTCACCGACAAAGGCACGATCACGTGCGAACATGTGGTCAATGCCGCAGGCCTATGGGCCAAGCAAGTGGGGCGTATGGCGGGTGTGGAATTGCCGGTTTCGCCGCTCAAACACCACTATCTGATTACGGATTCCATTCCCGAAGTGGCTGTCGCGGATTTTGAGATGCCGATGACGGTCGACCTGGAAGGGTTCACCTATATGCGGCAGGACCAGAAAGGTGTTCTGATTGGCATCTATGAGGTAGATCACGAACACTGGGCCATGGATGGGGCTCCGTGGAACTATGGCGAAGAGCTGTTTCAAGAACAGCTCGACCGGATCGAGAACGAACTGACTCTGGGTTTCGAACGCTATCCTTCGATTCAGGATGTCGGTATCAAAACTTGGGTCAACGGAGCGTTCACCTTCTCGCCAGACGGCAACCCGCTGGTCGGGCCTGTTCCAGGAAAGCGCGGATATTGGTCAGCCTGTGCGGTGATGGCTGGTTTCCTTCAAGGTGGCGGTGTTGGCAAGACGCTGGCCGAATGGATGATCCATGGCGAGCCCGAGGCTGATGCTTGGCCAATGGATGTGGCGCGCTATGGCGATTTTGCTCAGAACAAACGATACATCCGCGAAACCACAGGGCAGTTCTATTCCCGTCGTTTCGTGATGACTTACCCGAATGAGCAACTGCCCGCGGGCCGTCCGTTGAAAATGGCCCCGGCCCATGACGCGATGACTGAGGCAGGGTGCAAATGGGGGGTGAGCTGGGACCTTGAAGTACCGCTCTATTTTGCACCCAAAGGGTTCGAGGAGACGCCGACCCTAAAGCGCTCCAACGCACATGATATTGTGGCCGAGGAATGCAAGGTGATTCGCGAAGGTGTCGGCCTGATGGATATCTCGGGCTTCTCACGGTTCGAAGTCACGGGGCCAAACGCGGAAGTTTGGCTCGACAAAGTCATGGCCTCAAAACTACCTGCGCCCGGCCGGGCGAAACTGGCGCCGATGCTGGGGGAGAACGGGCGCCTAAAGGGCGATCTGACCGTGCTCAACTGGGGTGATGGCACTTGGTGGATTATGGGTAGCTACTACCTTCGCGCCTGGCACATGCGTTGGTTCGATGACCACATGATCGACGGGGTCGAGATACACGATCTGGGCGAAGAATACTGTGGCTTTGGCCTCGTCGGTCCAAAATCGCAGGCGGTGATCGAGAAACTGGCGGAACAGGAAATCTCGGGCTTGAAATTCATGGGCTGCGGCGATTTCGACATCGGTCTTGTTCGTGCGCGCGTTGCGCGGATGTCGGTGACGGGTGAAAAAGGCTATGAGATCAACTGTCGCTATGGCGATCATATCAAGCTGCGTCGAATGCTACTTGAGGCCGGGGCCGAGGATGGCATTCGCGAATGCGGGTTCAACGCGATGCTGTCGACGCGTCTTGAAAAAAGCTTTGGCATCTGGTCGGCGGAATTCACCCAGCTTTATACACCGGGCATGACAGGGATGGATCGCTGGATCGATTGGGACAAGGACTTTGTCGGTAAAGACGCGGCTGTGGCTGAGCGCGACGGCAATGGTCCGGCTCAGGTTCAGGTGACACTGGAAGTCGATGCGCTGGACGCAGATGCCAGCGGATACGAACCTGTTTGGGCAGGGGAAGAACGTGTCGGGTTTGTGACTTCCGGTGGGTACGGCCACTACACTGGCAAGTCCCTTGCGATGGCGCTGGTCAATCGTGACAAGATGGAACCGGGAACGGAACTGTCGGTGCATGTGGTCGGTGTTGAACGCCCGGCCCGCGTGATCGCGCCGTCACCCTATGATCCGCAGGGCAAAGCGATGAGGGGCTGAGGATGATCGCGCAGATCTCAGAACGGGGCAGACGACGGCGTGGGCGCGGGTCAGATGCTGCCCCGCCGATTCGTCGCGATGTGAACTACCGTCAATTGCGGAACCCTTTCCCACAGATGGAAGTGTTCCCGGCGGACCAGATCGCGGACATGCACGAGACTGCTCTGCGTACGCTTGAAGAGCTTGGGGTCAAGGTCTTGCTGCCCGAAGCGATCCGTATCTTCAAAAAAGCGGGCGCAAAGGTAGATGAAGACAGCCAAATGGTCTACATCGGGCGCGACATTGTTGAGGCGGCGATTGTTTCTGCACCCAAATCTATCTCCTGCCGAGCCGGGGCGCGGCGTAGGGACTTTACCTTGGAATTGGGCGCGTTGGTCTTTCAACCCGGGGCAGGAGCCCCGAATGCGATGGACTTGGAACGGGGGCGCCGTCCTGCAACCGGGCAGGACTATTTGGACTTCCTGAAACTCACGCATCATTTCGATGTGTTCCAGATGATTTCGCCACAGGTCGAACCGCAGGACCTCCCGACCAATCTGCGCCATTACTTCACGACACAGGCGCAGATGGAGCTGACGGATAAATTCCCGTTCTTCTTCTCGCGCGGGACACCGCAGGTAATGGATTGCTTTGAGATGCTGTCGACCGCGCGCGGCCTGTCCGACGACGTGTTTCGCGGCAACGCGCATTGCTACACGATCATCAATACCAATAGCCCGCGCACGCTTGATATCCCCATGGCGCAAGGGCTGATCGACTTCGCGCGCCATGGGCAAATGTCGATTATCACACCGTTCACCCTGATGGGGGCGATGGCGCCAATTACAGTCGCGGGGGCAATCACGCTGTCCCATGCCGAGGCTCTGGCGGCGCTGACGCTGACGCAGCTGACCAACCCCGGTGCGCCGGTTTGTTATGGAACGTTCACCAGCAATGTGGACATGAAATCGGGGGCGCCTGCGTTTGGGACGCCTTCGCATTTTCAGGCATCTTTGGCTGCAGGACAGCTTGCGCGGTATCTGGGATTGCCATGGCGGTCGGCAGCAGGGTCAGCATCCAACACCAACGATGTTCAGGCGGCAAACGAAAACCAGTTCGGCCTGTGGGGCTGTCTGATGGCCGGGGCCACGGTGATTATTCATTCTGCTGGTTGGTTGGAAGGTGGCCTAACTGTGTCGTTCGAAAAGCTGGTCTGCGATGCCGAGGTGTTGAACATGATCGCCGAACTCTGTGCCGGTGCGCAGGCCGGAGAGGCCGAGATCGGCTTTGACACTGCGCTGCGCGAGGTCGAACCGAGTGGCCATTTCTTTGCCTCCAGCCAGACGATGGAGCGTTACAATACCGAATTCTACGAGCCCCACGTGCACGACTATGCCAATTTCGGCACCTGGACCGAGCGCGGATCGGTGGATGCCAATCAACGTGCGACCGGTGTTTGGAAAGGCATCCTGAATGACTTTGAGGCCCCGAACATCGACAACGACAAGCTGGGCGCTCTGCATGACTTTATTGCCCGACGCACCGCCGAGGGCGGCGCACCGCCGGAGAGTTAAATGAACACAAAACCGGTCCTGCATAGGGATGATCCACAGGCCGAACCGCTGGTCGGCAACATCAAGGTCACGCGTGATGATTGGTTGAACGTTGCCATGGACGTTCTGATTTCGGATGGTGTGGACCAGATCAAAGTTCTGAATCTGGCCGAGCGGATGGCCGTATCTCGGTCGTCCTTCTACTGGTACTTCAAGTCGCGTCAGGAACTGTTGGATGCGCTTTTGGCGCGGTGGCAGGCCACAAACACGGCGGCCCTGATCGCACAGGCTAAGGCGCCGGCAGAAACCATCACAGCAGCCGTTTGCAATGTGCATCGATGTGTTGTGAACACAGAGTTGTTCGATACGGCGTTGGATTTCGCGATCCGGGATTGGGCGCGAAAGTCCGGGAAGGTACGTCGCATTCAGGATCAGTCGGATGCGAAACGTTTGAAAGCGCTGCACGCGATGTTTGCGCGCCACGGCTACTCCGAGATTGAGGCCGAAACCCGGGCGCGCGTGCTTTACTACATGCAGATCGGATATGACCTGGCTCAGTTGAACGAGCCGATGGCAACACGGCTGTCGATGGTTCCACACTATCTATATGTCTTCACCGGTGTCGAACCGCGGCCCGAGGAAGTCGAGGAATTCAGCGCCTATTCAAAGCGCTATTGGGAAGGAGTCACAGAATGAGCCAACCAGACGCAATCATCATCGGAACCGGTGTCATCGGGGCAGCTATCGCATTTGAGATGGCCAAGGCGGGCTGGAAGACATTGTCACTGGACCGCAACAGCCAGGTCGGCCACGGCTCGACCGCCGGGTCCTGCGCCATCATTCGCATGCACTATTCGACTTTCGACGGAACGGCTTTTGCGTGGGAGGGGTATCATTACTGGCGTGACTGGGCCGACTATCTTGGGCTGCCTGAAGACGCCAATCTGGCGCAGTTCCGTGAAACTGGCTGTCTGGTCATGAAAACCGATGCCAATGGTTTGCTGGAAAAGCACAAGCTCAACAGTGCCGATTTGGATTGTCCGTTCGAGGAGTGGTCGCCCGAGAAAGTCGCTGAACGCCTTCCGGTTTATTCACAAGACAGCTTTGCCCCCGCGAAACGCATGGATGATCCGGAGTTTGGCCAGCCAAACGGCCGTAAGATGCAAGGCGGCGTGTTCTGGCCACAAGCGGGCTATGTCACCGACCCTGCCTTGTCTGTGCAAAATCTGATGGATGCTGCAAAACAACACGGGGCAGAGGTCCGTACCGGTGTCGAGGTTGTTGAGGTTCTGGCTGAAGGCGGACGCGTGGCGGGTGTCAAACTCGCGTCGGGGGAAGAAATTCGTTCAAAGGTGGTTGTAAACGTTGCCGGACCGGGGTCGGCGATCGTCAACAAAATGGCCGGTGTTCTGGATGACATGACCATTGAAACCCGCCCCCTGCGGCAAGAGGTGGTACATGTTCCCGCGCCCGAAGGCTTTGATTTTGAAAATCACGGGACGATTGTTTCGGACAGCGACATAGCCTGTTACTGCCGCCCCGAGCATGGAAACCACATCCTGATCGGGTCAGAAGACCCGGAATGCGACCCGCATCAGTGGTGTGAGGATGACGTTCACTACAATCCTGACTTCACGGATCAATGGACGACCCAAGCCATGCGCTATGCGCAGCGCGTGCCGAGCCTCGGTATCCCTTCGAAAACGCGCGGGGTCGTCGATTTGTATGACGCTTCGACCGATTGGATCCCGATCTACGACAAATCCAGCCTGCCGGGGTTCTACATGGCCTGCGGCACCAGCGGGAACCAGTACAAGAACGCGCCAATCGCGGGAAAAATGATGACTGCTTTGATCGCATATTGCGAGGGTGGAGCGGATCACGACGCACAACCGTTGCAGTATGAACTGCCCTATATCAAGCGGTCGATCGACGTTGGCTTCTATTCACGCAGGCGCCCGATCAATGAAGAGAGCAGTTTTTCGGTACTGGGCTAGCCGCCCACCGAAAATGCTCTAAGATTCATGGGGCTCGCACAAAAGGCGGACCCCAGATGACCGACACGAAGAACAGAGTCCTGATCCTCGGCAGCGCCCCGTCTGCTATGGCGGCGCGCGATTGGGCAAGATCCCCATTCACGCATATTGTGGCCATCAACAACGCCTGGCGCATCCGACAGGATTGGGATTTCCTGATACATCCCGAGGATTTTCCGACAGAAAAGCACCCCGAAAGATTGAACGCGGGTCAGAAAATAGTGTCGGCCGATGACTATGTCCCAAGACAAAACGAATTTGGCGGATTCGTTTATGCGGGCGGTACGATGGCTTTTACGGCAGGCTATTGGGCATTGTCGGCTTTGCGCCCCGAGATCATCGCCTATTTCGGATGTGACATGGTGTATGACGGTTCCGGTCAGACACATTTCTACGGCACCGGATCAGCAGACCCTTTGCGAGACGATATCACCTTGCGCTCTCTCGAGGCGAAATCTGCCCGGTTGGGATGCTTTGGTGCATTGCAAAGTTGCCGGATGGTTCGCTTGTCCGATCGGGACAGCCGTTTAGTCTATCCGTCGGTCAAAGCAAAAGATCTATCTTCGGGTCCGCTGCTGTCGACCAAACGCATGATTGCACCGCTTCAGCTTGAAGCTGAGCTGGGCTATTATGTGCCATCGGGTCGGTATTGGGAGGCCAAGCAAAAGTTCGAACTTGATAAGATCGACGCGCTGGACCAGCTGTGGCTATCTGCCTATCAGTCAAGCGCGCTGGATGCAGTCGCTTGATCTCGACGAGCTGTCAGGTTGCGAACGTAACCCAGGCCCAAACCATTGCAACATAAGTCAGGTTATGCAGGCACTGATCCAATCCCGCCGCGCGCCAAAACGCGGCCTGATTGGGCTCCAGCTGCTTTTTGTCGGAATAGCTTGCCTTGAAGAAATCGATGTTAAAGTGAACAACCCATTCCAGGGCCCCGATGACCAGAATAAACGTCAGTGGTGCGCCGAACAGCAGGAACACGATAACAGAACCAACGACGTGCACACCGGCATGCTGTGCACGACCCATGTGAAAATACTCTCCTCGCCCGGAAAGCATTTTAGGTGTCTGTAGGAAGAAATCGGCAAACATATGCTTGATCTGCAATAAGCAGAGCATAAGAAATACTGCGCCAAAACTGGCAGTCAAAAGTACCCTCCCGATCTCGTCCTGCCCGAATACTATGACTGAAAACGCGGGCACGTAAATGAACTAGTTCACACAACGCGAATAAATATACCAAGTGTGAAACTATTTGCGTATCCCAACTGGATTACTGTAAATTCAATCTGTTGTATTTGCATGCATAACACCAAAATCACTTCGTTGATCAGCAGCAGGGGCAGGTTCAATAGAACGCACGATTTTTCGGTTCATTTGGAAGTACTCCAAGCGCGACCAGCTGATTTTGCTGGCCGTCACTTCGACGTTGTTCCCATTGCTGTACCTGACGCTGGAGCTGCCGAAACGCATCATCAATGATGCGATTGGCGCCACAAGCAGCATTGTCGAGTTCTGGGGTTACAGCCTGCCGCAAACGAATTTTCTGATCATTTTGTGTTTTGCCTTTTTGGTCGCGGTTCTGGCGCACGGGCTGATGAAGATGCGCATCAACACCATGAAAGGTGTGCTGAGCGAGCGGATGCTGCGCCGGCTTCGCTATCAGTTGATCAGTCGCACCTTGCGATTCCCACAGCCTTATTTTGAGCGCGTCAGCGAAGGTGAGCTGGTATCGATGATCACCGCCGAAAGTGAGCCGATGGGCGGGCTGATGGGCGATGCGATCAGTCAACCGGTTTTGCAGGCAGGGCAGATGATCACCATCCTGTCTTTCCTGTTTCTGCAAAGCTTCTGGTTTGGTCTGGCCGCCGTCGCGCTGATCCCGGTTCAGGCCTGGTTGATCCCGCGCTTGCAACGTCAGATCAACTTGCTGAACAAACGCCGTATTCAAGAAGTGCGCGTATTGGCGGCCCAAATCGGTGAAAACGCCGCAGGCGCATCGACCCTGCGCGCGAACGGGGGCTGGCGGTATCGTCGGGCCATGATCTCGGATCAATTGGGTCGGTTGTTTGGCATCCGGTTCGAGATCTACCAGAAGAAGTTTTTTATGAAGTTCATAAACAACTTCATCTCGCAATTGACGCCGTTCATGTTCTACCTGGTTGGCGGGCTTCTGGTGCTTCAGGGGTCGGTTTCACTGGGGGCTCTGGTTGCGGCGCTTGCGGCTTACAAAGATCTCAGCTCGCCCTGGAAAGAGCTGCTGACCTACTACAACCAGACCCAGGATATGTCCCTGCGCTGGGATGTCGTGATCGAACGCTTTGCTCCTTCCGGTATGCAGGATGAAAAGCTGTTCGAAGGTGAGCCTGAAGCACGCCCATATCTGAATCGCGATATTGTTATGGATCGGGTGTCGGTCCGCGACATCGATGGAAATCAGGTGTTGGATGATCTAAACTTGACTTTTCCGCATGGCAAAACCATCGGTATCGCCGCGCCAAGCGAAGAGGATAGGCGAGCGATCGGAGAGCTGTTGACCCGGGAAATCCTGCCAAGTGCAGGTCGGGTCGAAATCGGTGATCAGAAACTGTCCGAGTTGCACCAAGGTATTGTGGCAGCACGCATAGGCTATGCCTCGTCCCGGCCGGTCATGTTCCAAGGCACGCTGGGTGACAACGTCATGATGCCGATGCGGTACAAGCCATTGTCAAACGCCGCCGACGATCCAGATTTCCCCGAAACACTCAGGGCTGGGAATAGCACCGACCCTTTCAAGGCTGAATGGCTGGATCCGTCTCTGGCGGGTTTAGACAGTGCAACCGCGTTGCGAGATTGGTGGCTACGGCTGATTGATGGGATGGGATCCGGGGCTGCACTGTTCCAACGCGGCGCAGAACAGGAGTTCAATGCGACAGAACATCCAGAGCTTGCGCAAAAATTGGTTGAGCTTCGCCCGCGTGTTCAGCAAGCAGTTCATGAGGCAGGGTTGGAACAGCATGCTCTGATCTTTGATCGGGACAGCTACAATCCGGCGCTTCCCGTGGCTGAAAACCTGCTTTTTGCAACACCTCGTGTTTCAGTGACACAAGACCTGCTGGCGCAACAAACTGTCTTTCTGGGGCAGTTGCGCGAGCTGGGATTGGACGAGACACTGATTGCGTTGACGCGTGACGTGATCGATATGCTGCGGCAGATCTTCGGGCTCGACGGAACGGATCACCCATTGTTCCGCAAGTTGGGGCTTGAGGCGCAAACCTATGAAACAGCCGTCGAGCTGGTCGAGCGCACACGCAAGGAAGGTGCCGCTGGGCTGGATGACGGGCAGTTGGCCAATTTGCTTGCGGTTCCCTTGGTGATTTCGGCTGAACAGATCGGGCCGGCGTTTACAGATGAGTTGAAGGACCGGATCCTTGAACTGCGCCACAGCCATTCCGAGAAGCTGTTGGAGCGGTTGCAGGATGTCTTCGTGCCGCTGAAACCGGAGGAGTTTGCGCCCGGCTTGACAGTGATGGAAAACGCCCTGTTCGGTAAGGTCAGCCAGATAGGAGGTGTGCGTTCGGATGAAGCGCGCAAACTGATCGTCGATGTGTTGGACGAAAATGGCGCACGGCCGCTGGTGGTGGAATTGATCTACGACATTCCGGTGTCTCTGGGGGGGCAAAACCTGCCAGCCGTGTTTGCCGAACCTTTGGCCTTTACCCGGGCAACGATCAAAAAACCCGACATTTTGATCCTGGAAAACGCCTTGGCCAGCTATGACATGCAGACACAGGTCGCTGTGTATAAAAACCTGCGTGAATTGCTGCCCGAGACCACGGTCATCTACCTGAATGACCAGTTCGAAAGCCCTGATGTATTCGACATGTATGTTGAAATCCGACAAGGTCGTGTGGTCACTGACGAAGGACCTGCGGACGTGGAGGAGGACAGCGCTGCCTCGGCCGACCTTGCGCGCAAGCTTCGCGCATTGGAACAGACCCCACTGTTTTCGGGGTTGGATCGCAGGCAATTGCGCCTGTTGGCCTTTGGTGCGCGCTGGTTCAATGCGGCTCCGGGGCAGGTAGTGTTTTTGAAAGATGATCAGCCGACGGACGGGGCTTATGTTGTCTTGGACGGTGAGGCTGGGCTGTATCTTCCCCAAATCGAGGGACCCGATCAACTGATTGCAAAGGTTGGGGCGGGCGCTTTGGTCGGCGAATTGGGGTTGATCCGCAAAGAACCGCGCGCCTTGAGTATGGTTGCCGAAACAGAGCTGTCCTGTTTGCGCATCGGTGAGGAAGAATTCCTGGCTGTTGTGGAAAACGACGCGGCTACGGCGTTCAAGCTGTTGCAGGTCATTGCCGGATATGTTTCGAACTAAAACACGATGTGCTGGCTTTCTAAGCCGGAATTAGTGTCGCCGGATGATTGCTTTGTTTCTGACAACCGGCGCGTGGCAATCGCCTCACCGTGCGTTTGACGCCTCGTCCCAGCCATCCAGCTACGTTCTCGAGACGCAGGATACCTCGAGCCAGCTGGATCACTCCTCGGTAGCAGGGGCTCCGCCCTGAAAGGTGTTGCCGTCGGTGTAATCGCAGGGGGCCTCTTGCATCTCCAGGTGTAATCCGTCGCCGGTGTAGGGATGCGCGCGCGCCAGATCTTCATCAACGTCGATTCCAAGGCCCGGTGCCGACGGCGCGGCGACATACCCGTCTTCTACGCGCAAGGCCCCCTTGATCAATTGGTCGTGGTAAGGCGTGTCGATAGATTCTAGCAACAGCAAGTTGGGGATCGAGGCCGCGAGATGGATATTGGCAGCCCACTCCACCGGACCGGCGTACAGATGCGGAGCCATCTGGGCATTAAACACCTCGGCCATTGCCGCAACCTTTTTCATCTCCCAGATCCCGCCCGCGCGCCCCAGCGCGGGTTGCAGGATTTCAGCAGCACCCGCACGCAGAACAGCGCCAAATTCGGCCTTGGTGGTCATACGCTCACCCGTGGCCACCGGAATGCGGACGTTGCGGGCAACGCGGGCCATGTCGTCGATCATGTCTGGGGGCGTTGGTTCCTCGAACCAGAGTGGTGCGTAAGGCTCCAGTGCCTGCCCCAGGCGAATTGCGCCTGCGGTGTTGAATTGACCATGAGTGCCAAACAGCAGATCGGCCTTGTCACCGACGGCCTCTCGGATCGCCTTGCAGAATGCCACGGACAAAGAGATGTCTGTCATCGCAGGCATGTGCCCGCCGCGGATCGTGTAGGGCCCGGCCGGGTCGAATTTGACAGCGGTGTATCCGCGCCTGACCATTTCCGCCGCACTTTCCCCGGCTTGTTCCGGGGACGTCCAGAAGTCTGTCAGCTTGTGTTGGGGCAGGGGGTAAAGATACGTATACGCCCGGATACGGTCGTTCATCTTGCCGCCAAGCAGAGCATAAACAGGTCGGTCACGTTCTTTGCCCAAAATGTCCCAACATGCGATTTCCAAGCCAGAAAACGCCCCCATCACGGTCAGGTCGGGGCGTTGTGTGAAACCGCTGGAATACGCACGCCGAAACATCAGTTCGATATTCTCGGGATTTTCACCCTGCATGTGCCGCTCGAACACGTCGCGGATGACATGGCGCATGGCATCAGGCCCGACCGAGGATGCATAGCATTCGCCCCAACCGGTGACACCCGTGTCGGTTGTGACCTTGACCAAAATCCAATAGCGCCCGCCCCATCCGGGCGCCGGGGGAGCGGTAGTGATAACGTCGAGGTCTTGCAGCTTCATCAGATGCCCTCCTGTCAAGCGCGATTAGCTTCGGTCAAACACAATAACGTTGCGCTTGGCCGCTCCGGATTTGGTGTCCGTGATGGCATCGTTGATTTGATCCAGCGACCAGCGGCCAGAGATCAATTCATCCAGTTTCAGCCGACCTTGTTCATAAAGATCGATCATCCAGGGGATATCGCGCTGGATAACAACATCGCCCATTTTCGATCCCACCAATCCTTGACCAAGTGCGGCCAGAATGACCGGCTCGTAACGCGCTTCATCGCCGGAATGCGGCATGCCGATCATGATGGCCTTGCCACCCGGGCCAAGGTAGCGCGGCGCTTGCTCGTAGGCCGGAATTGCGCCGACGGTGATCAAAACTGCATCCGCTCCGCGTCCGCCCAAAGCCTTGTAGGCTGCTTTCCAGGGTTCTTTCAGGCTGCCGAGCACGCCATGGGTGGCGCCGAACTCTTTGGCGATTTCCAGTTTTTCCTCGGTCATATCGACTGCCACGATGCGCCGCGCGCCGGCGATCCGCGCCCCTTGGATGGCATTCAAACCAACGCCACCGGCACCGATCACCACCACATCCTGACCTGGTCGCAACCCGGCAGCGTTAACGGCGGCACCAACGCCGGTGATCACACCACACGACAGCAGGCTGGCCAGGTCTTTCGGCAGGCTTTCCGGGATTTTCACAATTTGCCGATAGCTGACCACCACTTTCTCCGCAAAGGCCCCGCAGGCCATGGCTTGTTGCAATGGCTCTCCATCACTGGTCTGCAGGGGACCTTTGACCGTATCGTAGGGCGTTTCGCAGATTGTGGGTTTCCCACCAGCACAGGATGGGCAGGACCCGCAAGCGCGGATCAGGGTGACGACAACAGGATCGCCGATCTGGAACTCGCCTACGGCTTCGCCAATTGCGGTGATAACTCCGGCGGCCTCATGGCCATAAACAGCAGGTAAAAAGCCGCCCCAGGCCCCATCGGCAAAGGAAATATCCGAATGACAGATGGCCACGGCATCCAGGGTCACTTCGACCTCTCCGGTTCCGGGTGCGGCCAGTCGAACATCTTCGATCACCAACGGTTCATTGAAGGCCCGGCACACTGCGGCTTTGATGATTTGCATATTTTCCCTCGTTCCCTTTGGCCCACGGTGGCGCGTGATGCAACAAGCTGCAAGGCGGAAACCGTCAACAAAATGTCGTTGTTACACAACGACCGGGCGGGCTCGCCAAAAAAGGATGAATCCGGCCAACATTAGCCCCAGTGCAAGCAGGAACGGAGACCCGGGCAGGTATGTGGCTGCGTCTGGTTTGATAAACTGCGCAAATATGCTGGTCATCAAAAGCGGGGATATCACCATCGACAACGCATGCAGGGCGGTTAGAACCCCTTGCAGCTCGCCTTGTTGAGAGTCCGGTGTGGCGCGGGACATCATTGCTTGCAGGGCAGGCGTGATTACGGCCCCCAAGGCAGTGATGGGGATAAGCATCAAGGCGATCGTACCGTTGGTCAAAAAGGCCAGCAGCGCAAAGCTGACGATCTCGAATATCATCCCGTAAACGATTGTCATTCTTTCACCAAGATACCGGGTTGCCGGTCGGATCAATCCGCCCTGAACCGCCGCCATCCCGATGCCATAGACACCCAAAGACAATCCGATCATCTGCGGTGACCAGCCAAAGCGCTCGGTCGTGAAATAGGACCATATGGCTGGATACACGTAGATTGAGACTGAATAGAGGAAATAGACCCATAGCATTGGCCGTATTCCGGGCAGGGCTGCAATGGCTTTTAGTGAATTCACAGGGTTTGCACGTCGCAGATTGAACGGACGTCGCGTTTTGTCTGTAACGGTTTCCGGCATCACGAAAACGCCGATTCCGAATATCATTGCTGAAAGGCCGGCCGCCGCCCAAAACGGCGCGCGCGTTCCAAACTCACTCAGCAATCCGCCAATCACGGGGCCGAGGACAAAACCGATGCCAAATGCGGCACCGATCAACCCAAAATTCGCGGCCTTTTCATGGGGTTTCGACACGTCTGCCATGAACGCGGCCGCTGTAGAATGGGTGGCGGCCGTGATGCCACCAACTATTCGGCCGATCAGCAAAAGCCAGATACTGCCAGCGATTGCCATCACCACATAGTCCAGAGCCATGACAAAAAGGGAGACAAGCAAAACGGTGCGCCGCCCATAAGCGTCGGACAGGTTGCCCAGTATGGGGCCAAACACGAACTGCATAGCGGCAAAGGCGGTGCTGAGAATGCCGCCCCAGATCGCGGCATTGGCGAGCGTACCGCCCTGCACCTCGACAATCAGCTGTGGCATGATCGGCAGCACCAGGCCTATGCCCATGGCATCAATCATGACTGTACTGAGAACAAAGACAAAAGGGAGGCGCATGAAAACCGCTGATGTGGACCGTCTGCGGCACAGTATGCACAGTTAGGGCCGCAGGGAAGAGAGCCTTTGAAATCTGGCCACTAACGTTCCGTAACAACCCGATTGGCGCGTGTTTATAGCTTGCCTTCTATCTCGTTCAGGATCTCCGCCAACCTACGTGGATGCGAGAAAAATGCCGAATGCGAACTATCGATTGTGTAGCGCAGATCCGCAGGTACATTGTCACTCATCTGCTTTTGATATTCGGTCGGGACGGTGCGGTCGTCGGTACTGCGGATATAAGCCTTGGGAACCTTCTGGAATTTGGTGCTTAGGGGAAGCGGCGTGTTCTGAGGTTTGATGGGCTGTGGGGACAACCGGGCAAAAGCGAAGGGTAAAATTTCGGGCGCACAGTCGTGATAAAAAAGGTCCTGAACGTAATCGGGACGGACGGTGTATGACAAGCCGTCAGCAGACTTTTCGACTGCGTCCACAATGGTTTGCTGCGGGCCGTTTTTGCGCATTTCGATCATCGACATGCCGTCATGGGGAACATAGGCGCTCAGGTAGATCAAGGCGCGCATGGCCTCGGGCTGCGCCTCGGCGGCAGCGCTGATCGGATAGCCGCCCCAGGAATGCCCGACGATAATTGTGTCTTGCGACGAGGCCGCCAGAACCGCATCGCGGCAGCTGTCCAGTGTCACTTCGGATATGGGTGTCGGGTCCGAACCATGGCTGGGCAGATCAATAGCCCGTGCAACATGGCCCATCGCTTCAAGTTGGGGAATCAGATCGCGCCAGCACCAGGCGCCGTGACAAGACCCGTGAATCAAAAGGAAACTGGCCAAAATAATGCTCCTTTAAATGTGACCGATTTCGGTCAAAAACTGTGTCAGCAGACTGGCATATTCTACAGGTTTTTCGACGCAAGGCAGATGCCCGGCGCGGCGCATCAGTTCGAAACGGGACCCAGGGATCAGGTCAATGGTCTCACGCACCAGATCCGGTGGTGTTGATCCGTCTTCGCTGCCAGCGATGCCCAACGAGGGCAGGCGCAATCCGCTGGTTGGAGTGTAAAAGTCTGTACCGGCAATCGCAGCGCAGCACCCCAGATAGCCGTCTACCGGTTGACGGACCATCATATTGCGCCACAAAAAATGGTTGTTTGACGCGCGATAGTCACGCGTAAACCACCGCTCCATGGTGGCGTCTGCCAAGGCTTCAATTCCGCCCGAGCGGACAGCCGTCATGCGATCTTGCCAGATCGAAGGTGTGCCGATCTTGGCCGCCGTGTTCGACAAGACCAAAGCGCGGATTTGATCCATTCGTTTGACCGCCAGACCCTGCGCAATCATTCCCCCAATGGATAGCCCGACAAAGACGCAATCGCGAACTTTAAGGTAGTCTAGCAGCGCCTCGGCATCGCGGATCAGGGCGCCCATTGAATATGGGGCAGGAGGGGCAGATGACAGCCCATGTCCGCGTTTGTCATACCGGATGATCCGCAATCCCTTGGGCAAATGCGGCAGAACATCATCCCAAAGGCGCATATCAGTTCCCAGCGAATTGGCAAACACAACCGGCGCGCCGCCTGCCGTGTCATCAACCTGGTAATGTAGGTGCACGTCACCAAGATCAGCGATCATCATATCTTAAATCCTTGTCGCCAAGACTTGTGCGGCCAGAGTGCACCGCCTGCACGCGATTGTCAGGTCAGGAATTCCAACGCACGGGCAAAAACTTCGGGATCGGTATTGCCACCCGAGGCGACGACGATGACGTCGTCACCTTCAATATCGTTCTTGCGGAATAGGGCAGAGGCCAGGGCTACGGCGCCGCCGGGTTCCAATACGATCTTAAGGCGCAGAAATGCTTGCGCCACGGCCCGCAAGGCTTCTTCTTCAGTGACGGACAATCCGGGGCCGCACAAACGGCGCAGAATCGGAAAGGCGATATCACCTGGCTGCGGTGTCAGGATGGCATCGCAAATATTGCCCGAAGTCGCATCGTTGTTCTGGATCTGACCGGCTGCCAACGAACGCTTTACATCGTCAAACCCTTCGGGCTCGCAAGGGCGCGCGCGCATTCCCGGTGCATGTTTTTCCAATGCCAACGCAATGCCCGAGGTCAATCCGCCTCCGCCGCAGCAGATCAGCACGTCGGCGGTGGTCACGCCCAATTCTTCGGCTTGTCGGGCGATTTCCAAGCCGGTAGTGCCTTGTCCCGCAATCACCTGGGGTTCGTCATAGGGTCGGATCAGGGTTAGACCACGCTCGGCTGCCAGCGCCTCACCAATTTCTTCACGGCTTTCCGATGCCCTGTCATACAAAACCACCTCGCCGCCAAGTACCTTTGTATTGTCGATCTTCAGTTGCGGCGCATCAGACGGCATCACAATAACAGAAGCGACGCCATGTTTTGCGGCGGCCAAGGCGACACCTTGCGCGTGATTACCTGAGGAATAGGCAATCACCCCACGCTGACGTTCTTCCGCGCCAAGCGCGGAAATGGCAGACCACGCGCCCCGAAACTTGAAACTGCCCGTATGCTGCAGGCATTCGGGTTTCACAAAAACTCGGCGGCCTGCGATTTCATCCAGAAATGGTGAGGTCAGCAGCGGCGTTTCCCGGACGTTGCCTTTTAGTCTTTCGGCGGCGGCTTCGATCAGATCAATGGTGCTCATATGGCGTTCAATACCTTGCGAATAACGTCAAGTGACTGTGGTTCGTTCAAAAACGGAACATGCCCACGATCGGGGACTTCGGCTGCGATCATGTCCGGGTGGCGGGTACGCATCTCGGTCACCGTGCCGCGGCTCAGAAGGTCCGAATTCGCACCTCGGATCACTCCGGTCGGCAGCCCCCGCAGCGCCTCAAACAATGGCCACATATCAGGTATCGCCCCGCTTGCCGCTTGTTCTTGCAGGGCTTTCCCAAGCGCCGGGTCATAGCGCAGCCCAAGGCTGCCGCCTTGTTCTTTAAACTGGAACTCTGCCTGCTTGCGCCAAATTTCAAGGGCGACGCCGGGAAATTGCGGCTCCATCAGTGTTTTGAGAACGGCCGCGGCATCGTCATAAGACTTTGAAGTGGGTCGGGCACCAACGTATCCGATGATTTTGGCGATGCCCGCTGGTTCGATAACCGGACCGACGTCATTTAGAACAACACCCGCCAGACGATCCGGATGGCTGGCGGCCAGTGCCATGGCGATCAGGCCCCCTCGGGATGTTCCCAGAATCGACACTTTTTGCAGGCCCAGATGATCCAGAAGTTCGATCACGTCCTGAGCTTCGCGCGGCACGGTATAGTTCGAATAGTTCGGATCGTATTCCGATCGTCCGCGTCCGCGATAATCCATCGCAATCATGCGCAGGTCGGTTGCATGCGGTGCAAAAAACGAAAAATCGCGGCTGTTTCGGGTCAACCCGGCCAGACACAGAATTGGTGCACCTGTTCCAGTTTCTTCAAAGAATATCCGGATATTGTCGGAGGTTGTGAAGTCAGCCATCAAAGCCCTGCTAACTTGGGAATCGAGGTCAGGTCAGACAGCACATGCGCAGGGGTCCACGGAAGGCGATCCATCGGCTCGGCTGCTCGATTGACCCACGCCGTCACGAAGCCATAGCCGCTTGCACCTGCGGCGTCCCACCCGTTTGAGCTAACGAACAGAACCTCATCGCGTTCGCAGCCGAATCTCTCCTGCACCAGATCGTAAACTCGCGCATGGGGTTTGAATACGCCAACGCTTTCGACCGATAGAACGTCATCCAACACATGGCCAATTCCAGCGGATTTTACAGCGCCGTCCAACATCGGAGGCGAGCCGTTTGACAGGATCGTGGTTTGCAACCCCCCCTCCTTCAGGGCGGTCAGCATTTCTGGCACTTCGGGATAGGCCCGCAATTCCCAGTACAGGTCCAAAAGGCGCTGACGCAGATTTGTGTCGCCTTGCAGTCCGGTCGCTTCCAAGGCCCAATCTAGACCATCTTGTGTGACGTCCCAGAAATCGGCATGAGCGTCAGCAACGGCTCGCAGCCAGGTGTATTGCAGCTGCTTCAAGCGCCAATGGCCCGCGAGATCCGGCCATTTGTTCTGCAAAGCCTCGAACCCCGGTTCCGTTGCGGCCTGACGCGCTGCAGCAGCGACATCGAATAATGTGCCATAGGCATCGAATACACAGGTCTTGATTGCCATCTGCCTCTCCCTTGCTGAGCCGCAAACTGGCACAAGATATGAGGGCGTTAAAGGGCCAAGGGTTTACATCATGGTATCAGCGCCTAGGGTTGGCCGTTCAACGCACAAGAGGCCGGAGGCCCATATGACCGAAATCAAACAAGGCGACACCGTTCGCATCCACTATACCGGTACTCTGTTGGATGGGAACGTCTTTGACAGTTCCGAAGGGCGCGATCCGCTGGAGTTCGTCGTTGGGTCCGAGCAGATTATTCCTGGTCTGGACAGTGCAATGCCCGGTCTGTCGGTTGGTGAGAAGAAACGGGTCGAGATCGCCTGTGTTGACGCCTACGGTCCGATCAATCCTGGAATGCGGCAGGATGTGCCGCGCGAAGGCATTCCGGATGATATCCCGCTGGATCCGGGCACTCAGCTACAGATGCAGACGCCCGATGGTCAAACTTTGCCGGTCACGATTGTCGACGCCAACGAAGCGACCGTGACCCTTGATGCAAATCATCCCCTGGCCGGGCAGGATCTGGTGTTTGAAATCGAGGTTGTTTCGATCAATTGACGCACAGGTTGTTGGGTTTCTTACCCAAACAGCGCTTCAATCGCCGCGCGAACAGGTGGCTGCGTCATGAAAACGAAAAGCAGCAGCAGCGAGGTGAGCGTCAGCAGCAAAACTCTGGCGCGATTCCCAAGAAAACCCGATTTTCTCCGGCCACGCGACGCGCGTGCGTTGTTTGCAATGATTTGGTCTAGCTTGTTCATACCGAAATCCTGCCGCTGAAAGATGGTTAAATCTTGGCAGCGGCAGGGAAATTTATCGTCACATGAAATCAGGTTGTGGCATACCGAGCACATGGAACCCGCCATCAACGCGGATAATTTCACCGGATGTGCATGCACCAGCGTCTGACGTGAGATAAACGGCGGTCCCGCCAACAGCTTCAAGCGTTGCATTGGCTCGCATGGGTGCGTTCTGGTCGCAGAACTTGTACGTTCTACGCGCGCCACCGATTGCCGCCCCGGCTAGGGTCTTCATCGGTCCCGGCGAGATCGCGTTGACGCGAATGCCATCAGGACCGAGATCATTTGCAAGGTAGCGGGTCGCCGATTCAAGTGCAGCCTTAGCCACGCCCATAACGTTGTAGTTCGGCACAACCCGGTTTGATCCTTGATAGGTCAGGGTTAAAAGCGTTCCGCCATTTTCAGCCATCATCGGATGGGCGCGGCGCGCGACCTCGATGAAGGAATAGGCCGAAACATCCATTGAATGTTTGAAATTTGCGCGGGTGGTGTTCAAGAAGCGACCCGCAAGTTCGGATTTGTCTGAATAGGCAATCGCATGCACAACGAAATCAATCGTTGGCCACCGCGCGCCCAACTGTTCAAACGCGCGGCCTAGCGACGCATCGTCAGTTACATCCGCATCGACCATGAAGTCACTGCCGAGACTTTGGGCCAGCGGTTCCAACCGCTTGCCGAATGCCTCGCCCTGATAGGTGAATGCCAGCTCGGCGCCAGCCTCGTGCATGGCCTTGGCAATACCCCACGCAATCGAGCGGTCATTTGCCACGCCCATGATCAGGCCGCGTTTACCCTTGAGAACTTCCGACATCACATTCACCCGTTATACTTTGACAGAACCATGGAACCGTTCGTGCCGCCAAAGCCGAAGCTGTTGGTCATCACGCTATCCAAGCCTGCGTTTTCAACTACTTGAGTTGCAATTTCACCGGGCAGGATGCCTTCGGCAAGTGTGTCGACATTGATCGACGGAGTAATAAAGTCATGGCGCAGCATCAGCAGACAGAAGATTGCCTCGAGCGCACCGGCCGCGCCCTGAGCGTGACCTGTCATCGATTTGGTAGATGAAATTGGAGGCACACTGCCTTCGCCAAAGATACGGCGAACAGCCTCAACCTCACCCACATCGCCGACCGGGGTCGAGGTGCCGTGGGCGTTGATGTAGTCAACCTTGCGGCCCTCTGGCACGGTCGACAGCGCCAGGCGCATCGCCCGCTCGCCACCTTCACCGGAGGGGGCGACCATGTCGTGACCATCGGATGTTGCCGCAAAGCCGGTTACTTCGGCGTAGATATCAGCACCACGTGCCAGTGCGTGTTCCAGTTCTTCCAGAACAACGATACCGCCGCCACCCGAAATCACGAACCCGTCGCGATCCTGATCGAACGCGCGTGAGGCTTTCTCGGGTGTGTCGTTGTATTTGGACGACATCGCGCCCATCGCGTCGAACAGGCAGGAAAGAGTCCAGTCCAGTTCTTCTCCGCCGCCCGCAAACATGATGTCTTGCTTGCCCATCATGATCTGTTCGGCCGCATTGCCCATACAGTGCAGCGAAGTCGAGCAGGCCGAGGTGATCGAGTAGTTGATCCCTTTGATCTTGAATGCAGTCGCCAGATTGGCCGAAATCGTTGAACACATGCATTTCGGAACGGCAAACGGACCTATCCGTTTGGTGGCGCCGTTTTTCAATACGGTCTGATGCGCGGTAAGCATGGCGCTTGTAGAAGGTCCACCAGAGCCCGCAACAAGACCGGCGCGTGGGTTTGAAACCTGATCTTCGGTCAGCCCCGCATCTGCGATTGCCTGTGTCATCGCGATATGAGCATAGGCCGCGCCTGGCCCCATGAACCGCAGGGTCCGTTTGTCCACATGTGCGGCCACGTCGATGTTGATTGATCCGGCGATCTGGCTGCGAAAGCCGTGTTCGACCATCTGCTCATTGGCCTCGATGCCAGACTTGCCAGCCTTGAGAGAGGCCAGAACTTCTTCGGCATTGTTCCCGATAGAGGAAACCACCCCCAAACCGGTGACAACTACTCGACGCATGTGCGTGCTCCTTATTTCAGGCCAGTCCGGCGCTTAGGCTTCGGACAGAACGACTTTCATGTCTTTGACGTCGTAAATCATTTCGCCGTCTGCTTCGACGATACCATCCGCCACACCCATGGTCAGGCGACGGGTCTGGATCGCTTTTTTGAAGTCTATCTTATAAGTCAGCATCTTGCGATCAGGCCGCACCATACCGGTCAGCTTCACCTCGCCGACGCCAACCGCCATACCGCGCCCCTGCCAGCCGCGCCAACCCAGATTGAAGCCCGTCAATTGCCAAAGACCGTCCAGCCCCAGACAGCCGGGCATGATCGGATTTCCAGGGAAGTGACAGTCAAAAAACCAAAGGTCAGGTGTAATGTCGAATTCCGCAACAATATGACCTTTGCCATGAGCACCGCCATCTTCCGAAACATCTGTAATCCGGTCCATCATCAGCATCGGCGGAGCAGGCAACTGCGCGTTGCCGGGGCCGAATAATTCGCCACGGGCGCATTTCAGCAGATCATCCTTGTCAAAGCTGCTCGGGAATTGGGCCATTCTGCCGCCTCTCCTGCCAGGGGTCCGTTCGTTACATCTGGCCTCGTCTAGCACCCGTATGCAAGGTCCTGCAAGTGCAGCGCGTGACATGATGTTTTGCGGGTAACATTCTTTGCGAATGAATTTCATTTGAAATTACCGACTGAGCGACCCTATATATAGTATCAGCAAAAACGGGTATCGGATTGATGACACCTCAGAGCCGGAACATCGCGACAAACTGGTTGGAAAACGCCGGATTACGCCCGACGCGTCAGCGTGTGGCTTTGGCCGAACTGTTGGTGGGTGACGGTCGCCATCGGCATGTCACAGCCGAAAGCCTGTTTGAATCGGCAAAAACAAACGGCGACGCTGTGTCGCTTGCAACGGTATACAATACGCTGCGCGCATTTTGCGATGCTGGCGTGCTACAAGAGATCACGGTGGACGGCTCAAAAAGCTATTTTGATACGAACACGCATGATCATCCGCATTTCTTCTGGGAAGACGAAGCCCGCCTGAGTGACGCGCCTTCGGAAGAGCTGGTTATTCAGCGTTTGCCTGAAGCCCCCGAAGGGGTTGAGATCGCATCTGTCGATGTGGTCATCCGACTTCGCAAGAAGTAGCGATCGGCTTCGCCCGCAGGCATTCGATCAAAACCTTCTCGGCAGTCTCGATAGTCGCATCAATCGGCCCAGTTCCGTGATGTGCCAGAACAACGGCCTCGGACGCATCTGAATTGGTGATTGGTAAGTTGACCAGCGGCTTGTCACCATAGCTGTCACTGTCGGGCGGATTGGCATAGCTGATACCGATTCCTTCACCGTGCGCGGCCAGGCTGCGCTGCAAATCCAGCGATGCAGCCCGATGAGCGACCCTTGGGTGCAATCCGTTGCGCCGAAACAGTCCCAATATGTGCTGCGCTGACAGACCTTCGGTCGACAGGATCAAAGGAAAGCCGGCTATGTCCGCCAGCGTAGTTTGCTTGGCGCTGGCCAACTGATGGTCGGGTGACACCAGTGCAAAAGGTCGATTGTCGAACAGCTTTTGCGTTACGAATCCTGCGTCCATGCTTAGGTCATAGGTGATTGCGATATCGATCTGGCCATCGATCAGCCCGCTCATCAATCGTTCGAACGGTTCAACCTTGTAGGACACCGCGACATCCGGCAAAGCCGCGCGCAGTTCTTGCAGTGCCGGTGCCAGATGAACTGGCGCCAAATCCGTGAACATACCCAACCGAATATGTGACGCGCCCTTTGTCGAGAGGTTTGGCGATTCAAGCTGTGCCGCCAGGGTCAGTACATCCTCGGCCTGTTCGATGAACTTCCGCCCTTGGGGCGTCAACGCCATGGCCGCCCCCCGCCGTCGAATGAACAAAGGGTAGCCCAGATGCGATTCGACCCGCGTCAGCGCATTCGACAGGGCAGGTTGCGACACATTCAGGGTCAGGGCCGCGGCAGACAGGCTGCCATGCCGCCCGATGGCAGACACATATTCGTACTGGCGTAGAGAAATATATAACATGAAGTTAATACTATATTTGAAAGATATGATTTGAATAGAAGTATTGTTCCAGAGCAGAACAAGAAGGCTATTGAAAGGAGCCTGAGATGCCGCACCCTCTTGTTACCCAAACCATGATCGATACCTATCAGACTGATGGCGTTGTTTTGGTCAAAGGGTTGTTTACGGATCACGTGGACCAATTGCGCGATGGCGTCGCGGCGAACATGGCCGAACCCGGTCCCTATGCATCGGAGAACAAGAAGCAAGGCGAGTCTGGTCGGTTCTTTGACGATTATTGCAATTGGACGCGCATACCGCAGTTTCGTGAGGTGATAGAAACCTCCGCAGTGGCCGAGGTCGCAGCGGATCTGATGAATTCGCAAAGCGTGCAAATGTTTCACGATCATGTGTTGGTCAAAGAACCGGGCACGTCGATGGCAACGCCCTGGCATCAGGACGGCCCCTACTACTTTGTGGAAGGGCAACAGACAGTCAGTTTCTGGTCGCCGCTGGACCCCGTGAAACAAGCGACGCTGCGGTGTGTGGCCGGGTCGCATCGATGGGAAAAGGAAGTTCTACCAACGCGGTGGGTTTCAGAGGAAGGGTTTTTTCCGGATGAAGGCCAGTACATTCCTGCCCCTGATCCAGATGCAGAAGGGATGAAAGTCGTCGAATTCGAAATGGTGCCGGGCGATGCGGTGGCTTTCAACTACCGAACCTTGCACGGTGCACGCGGCAACCAGTCAGACAGCCGCCGCCGCGCGTTTTCGCTGCGGTTGGTTGGCGATGATGCGCGCTATGTCGAACGCCCCGGTCGTACATCACCACCGTTTCCCGGACATGAAATGACTCCGGGGCAACGCTTGCGCGAGGATTGGTTCCCGATACTGCTACAGCGTTGAGGCGGTCAGAACCATTGCCCAGATTCGATCAGCCCTAAATCGAGTAACTGGCGTGAGCTCCACTGGAACGGGACGGAGTTTCGCCAGCGAAAACTGGGAATGTCGAATGTGGACCCGGCGTTGCTTTTGAGAGCTTTTGCAGCCCTAAACGAACAAATGGCCGCCGTCATGTTGTGATGCCAAGGGCAGGAATAGGTGTTATATTCCGGTTCGTTAAAGGTGTGGTCCTGCAGAATTTCCAGACCCTTACGGGCCTTGAACAAAGCAATCCGGTCGATGCGCCGCCGTTCGTACGGGATGTGATCCTCGAACCGCCAGCGCAGGCCACCCGACATATCCAGCTGTCTATCCAGCGGCTGCCCGGTCGGATCATGGCGCGCGTGGGCATAATAACCGGTGCTGTCGAACATCGCCTGATCGGGTGCCACACCATTGGGAAAGCTGTTCAGGTCATCTGCGTACAGGTCGACGATGTGGCTAAGCATGGCATTGCGGCGTTCTTCGCTGTGGAATGTCAGCATTTCTCCAATGCTGCGTGTTTCGCAAAAGGGAAAAAAGAGATACTCGGCATTATAGCAGTAATACATCCAGATGCCGGGGGCCGCTTGGATGATCCGGTTGATTGTCTCGAACACAACGGATCGCGGCGCGCATTTCATCGTCACGCGATGGATGCGTTCAGCCAGTTTGTCGTCAAGTTGGAATTCGGCGGGCATAAACGCGATCAGAGACTTGAAGCCCAGGTTCAAATGATGACGCAAGGTCCCGTCCAGCTCCGTCTCATCTTCGGCAAAAACCATTGCGATGGGACCTTTTGCCAACGCGGCTTGGCCTGTTCTCAGAAAGTGATCGGGGGTTTCGTATTGCATCGCCGTTTTTCATTTGCGCCTTGCTGGAAAGTCCCGCCAAATTCGGGTAATTGCGCCTGCATTGCAAGCGGCGTTCGAAGCATATAGATGACGCCGATCCAGCGACTGCAAAGGCCCGATCCATGTCCGAACCGAAAAAGCTGTTTATCAAGACCTACGGTTGTCAGATGAATGTCTATGACAGCGAACGCATGGCCGAAGCGCTGGGCGGTCAGGGATATGTCGAAACTAAAAGCGCCGATGACGCGGATATGATCCTGCTAAATACCTGCCACATCCGGGAAAAGGCGGCCGAGAAGGTCTACTCGGAACTGGGCCGGTTCAAAGGCTTGAAGGCCGAAAAACCCGATCTGAAAATCGGGGTTGCAGGCTGTGTTGCACAGGCCGAAGGCCAGGAAATTATGCGCCGTCAGCCTCTGGTTGATCTGGTGGTCGGCCCTCAAAGCTATCACCGCCTGCCCGAGATGGAGGCCAAGACACGTGCGGGTGAAAAGGCGCTGGACACTGATTTCCCCGAAGAAGACAAGTTCGAGAAGCTGAAAAACCGCCCCAAAGCCAAGCGCGGGCCAACAGCATTTTTGACCGTACAGGAAGGTTGCGATAAGTTTTGTGCCTTCTGCGTGGTGCCTTACACACGCGGATCCGAGGTGAGCCGCCCAGCTGATCGCATTCTGCGTGAGGCGCAGGATCTTATTGAGCGCGGTGTGCGCGAGATCACGCTGCTTGGGCAAAACGTTAACGCCTATCATGGGGCTGGACCCGAAGGCGAAATGACGCTGGCCGGGCTGATCTGGGAATTGAACAAGGTCGACGGGTTGGAGCGTATTCGATTTACAACGTCGCATCCTAACGACATGGCGGATGATCTGATCGAAGCGCACGGCACTTGTGACAAGTTGATGCCCTATCTGCATCTGCCGGTTCAGTCGGGCTCGGACAAGATTCTGAAACGCATGAACCGCAGCCATACCTCTGACAGCTATTTACGCTTGATTGAACGGATTCGCGCCGCACGGCCCGATATTGTCATGTCTGGCGACTTTATTGTTGGGTTCCCGGAAGAGACCGAAGAAGATTTCCAGGCCACAATGGATCTCGTGGAAGAGGTCAAATACGGCTACGCGTATTCGTTCAAGTATTCGACGCGCCCCGGAACCCCGGCGGCAGAAAGGGCTCAGGTCGACCCGCAGGCAGCGGATGATCGGCTGCAACGCCTTCAGGCATTAATCACACGCCACCAAAGGGAAATACAGGATTCAATGGTGGGTCGAACTGTTCGTGTTCTGTTTGAAAAGCCGGGTCGACTGCCCGGACAGATGGTCGGGAAATCCGAATACCTTCATTCGGTTCACGTTGTTGCGCCCGAGATTTCCATCGGTGACTTGCGCGAGGTTCGGATCACCGAATCCGGCACCAATTCTCTGGCAGGCGCGTTGCTGTAACTCGGAAACTATCCGCCGTTCAGATTCCATTACCTGTGGTTGTTTCCAAAATTTACCCTTGATTTATTGCTTGGATCTATGTTCCGAGGGAAGCCAGGTTTTTCTAGGTGACCAATTGGATGCCCAGTAAAATCATATTGCGCCGACCCGCGAACCGGGTCGGAGCCATGGAGGGTACGAGTGACAGTTCTTAAGAGCTTCGTTAGTCCGAGCGTCCGGCAAGCTTTGCCGGTCGCGTCGGTGGTTACACTTTTTGCCAGCGCGACCTTTGCCGGTGACCTTACTGGGAATTTGTCTGATCCGGACGTCGGAAGCCCTAAGCGTTTTGGCAGTGACGTCAGTGCGTTTTATCTTGGTCTAAGTGGTGGGTACGGCTCAGGCGGCGATGACCGCTTTGGCCTTAGGGCACCTGCTGGCGTGTTTGAAATCGGGGAACTGGATTTGACCGGATCCTACGGGGGGATTCGGGGTGGTTGGAGGGGCGTTCTGCCTACCAGCATTGGCCGCGACTACGTCTATGGCTTCGAAGTCGGGTATGATTTTGGCACTCTCGATGACAACGTCACCAATCAGATTGGCGGAGATACGGTTCAGGGCAGTAGCGCAATCTCGGACATATTGTCGTTGCGGATCAAAAACGGTCTGACGAATCGCAAGGGCAGCGTCCTTTACTTTGTCAGCTTGGGCTATGTGTGGGGCGACATTGAAACGACAAGCAGCATCACATCCGGGTCGTCGCGTCAGGCGTTTGAAGATTCTGATCGCAGAGGCGGCTTTTCAGCCAGCATCGGGGCAGAACACAAGCTAAGCGACAATTGGTCGATTACTGGCGAGTACGAATACGTGCAGTTCCAATCGAAAGATGTCCAGTTCAACTCGAATTTTTCGACGAAATCGACACCCAGCTATCGCGGGCTGCGATTTGGTTTGAACTACGCTTTCTAGCCTCATTCGCCAGCAACGGGTCGGCGGTTTTGTCATTGGCTCAGTTATTTTTGATTCTGTGGCTTGCGCCCACCAAGAATTGTTGTCTACGCTTGAGGTGAACCGCCAAGACAGGAGAACGGATTGGCCATCGGTGCCCTTACCCCACCGCAGGATGAAATGCCCCAGCGCGAGGCGTTTGTTGAATTTCCAGACAATCGATTGTTGATTGACCTATGCGGTGAATACGACCGCAATCTGGCCGATATTGAACAGAAGCTCTCTGTTCAGATTATTCGCCGCGGCAATCAGCTTGCAGTGATGGGCGACGAGGAGGCCCAGAAACACGCGATCGAAGTACTGCAATCGCTCTATGCCAGATTGGAAGGCGGCCGCGACGTGGAAGCTGCGGATGTTGATCGAGAACTTCGCATGGGCGGGTCCGAACAGGGAACCGGCAGTCGCGACGGCGACCAGCTTGAGATGTTCAAGGGCGGTACAGTTGAGATCAAGACACGCAAGAAGCTTGTGGAACCTCGGACGGATGCGCAAAAGGTGTATGTCCAGTCGCTGTTCAATAACGAGCTTGCCTTTGGCATTGGTCCTGCCGGCACCGGTAAGACGTACCTCGCTGTTGCCGCTGGTGTTTCGATGTTCATCGGTGGGCATGTGGACCGGATCATCCTAAGCCGTCCTGCGGTCGAGGCCGGTGAAAAGCTGGGATATCTGCCAGGTGACATGAAGGACAAGGTCGATCCGTACATGCAGCCGCTTTATGATGCGCTGAACGACTTTCTGCCCGGCAAACAGCTGGCCAAGCTGATTGAAGAAAAGCGAATCGAAATTGCGCCGCTGGCCTTTATGCGCGGCCGAACGCTGGCCAATGCGTTTGTGGTGTTGGATGAGGCGCAGAACGCCACAACCATGCAAATGAAAATGTTCCTGACCCGTTTGGGTGAAGGCAGCCGGATGGTGATTACGGGGGACCGCTCTCAGGTCGATCTGCCGCGAGGTGTGCAGTCGGGTCTCAAGGATGCGGAACGGCTGTTGAAGACCATTCCCAATGTCAGTTTCAACTACTTCACGTCTAAGGATGTGGTGCGCCACCCGCTTGTGGCAGCCATCATCGAGGCGTATGAGGCCGACGCGGGCCGTGAGACAAGTTGATTTCTGATCCCCGTATGTGGGGCGTTGGAACGGCAATATGAACTTGGAACTGACCATCGAAGATGAACGCTGGCACGGATTGGAAACCCTTTCTCTGGAAGCTGTGTCCGCAGTTTTGCTGTATTGTGAATTGGACCCGGATATCTGCGAGGTCAGTGTACTGGGCTGCGACGACACGCGCATTGCCGAGCTGAATGCCGAATTTCGCGAAAAACAAACCGCGACCAATGTACTCAGCTGGCCTGCCGAAGATCTTGCCGCCGACGTGCCCGGGCACAAACCGCTGCATCCCCAGCTAGATTTCTCGGGCGAGATTGCGCTCGGAGACATTGCGATCTCTTACGATACCTGCAGTCGCGAAGCAGTAGAAGCGGGTAAATCCATGGATGATCACGTGACGCATTTGATCGTTCACGGGACGTTACATTTGCTGGGCTATGATCACATTCGTGACCCTGATGCCACCCTGATGGAAGAGGTTGAGGTCAAGATACTTGGCAAAATGGGTATTGATGACCCATATAATGGGTAAGGCGGGTTAATTCACCCGATCAACTGGAACAGGACAATGGGCGATACAGACGGCAGTTCTAGGGCGGCGCATAGCGCGCAACCGCAGAACACCAGTGAAGACATTAAAGAGAAAAACGGATTTTTTTCTTGGGTTTATGATGCGTTTTCCGGCCCGGCTGGGGAACAAAGTACCTCTGTAAACGGACATCAGGAAATGCCCAATCAACCCCGAGGTATGATCAATCTGCGCCGAATGCGGGTCGAGGATGTTGCAATCCCAACCGCTGAAATCGTGTCAGTATCCTCAACGATTGCCAAGGATGAGCTGGCGCAGGTGTTCCGTGACAGCGGTCTGTCGCGCATTCCGGTCTATGAGGGAACGTTGGACAATCCATTAGGTTTTGTCCACCTGAAGGATTTCGCGTTGACCCATGGGTTCAACGGCGGATCCACGCGGTTTGATCTGGTGTCCATGCTGCGAACTTTGCTGTTTGTGCCACCTTCGATGCCGATCGGTGTGTTGTTGACCAAGATGCAAACCGAGCGTCGTCATATGGCGTTGGTGATCGACGAATACGGCGGTGTCGATGGCCTATTGACGATCGAAGATCTGATCGAACAGGTCGTGGGTGAGATTGCCGACGAGCATGACGCCGACGAAGATCAGCTTTGGATACAGGAAAAACCGGGCTGTTATGTTGTTCAGGCACGTGCACCTCTTGAGGATTTTGAGGCTGAGATTGGCCGTTCTTTGACCAGCCATGAAGATGTGGACGAAGAAGAAATAGATACGCTGGGTGGTTTGGTGTTTATGCTGTCTGGTCGTGTTCCGGCCAGGGGCGAAGTCGTCTTGCACCCCGAGGGCCCCGAGTTTGAAGTCGTCGAAGCCGACCCACGCCGCATAAAACGGCTGCGTGTCATGCTTCCGGATATCGCTGCATGAATCCTATCCAGCGCTGGCCCTTTTGGCTGAAGCTTTTGGTTGCAGCCTTGTTGGGTGCGTTCGGCGCTTTTGGGCTGGCACCTTTCGGCTATTGGATAGCGACTCTGGTGGTGCTCATACTGATTGCCCCCTTGTTTTTGGCCTGCGAGACCCGCAGCCGGGCGGCGATGCTGGGCTGGGTTTTTGCGACCGGATATTTCGCACACGCATTAAGCTGGATCATAGAGCCATTTCAGGTCGATGCTGAACGGCACGCGTGGATGGCGCCGTTTGCCCTGATTTTCATGGCGGGGGGGCTGGCACTGTTTTGGGCGCTGGCTTTCTGGGTTTCACGGCGCGGAAATGCATCGGCACTAAGGCAAGGCGTGATGCTTGCCGTGGCGCTTTCGCTGGTCGAGCTTGGGCGCGGCTATCTTTTGACCGGTTTCCCGTGGGCTGGCGTTGCGCAAATCTGGGTTGATACACCTGTTGCCCAGCTGTTGTCGTTGATCGGGCCTTATGGGTTGGGGGCGCTGACATTTGCGGCAACTTTGCCTTTGGGCGCGGCTTTGTCGGAAAAAAGGTCCGTGCGTCACGTGATGTTTCCGGCTGCCTTTGTTTTGGGATGCGCGGTGTTTGCGCTTGGCTACTCTGCATTACGGCCGCCCGTGATGTTGAGTGACAACATCGTACGTCTCGTGCAACCCAACGCGCCGCAGCATCAAAAGTGGGATCCTGATTACGCGCCGTTGTTTTTTGCCCGGCAAATAGAATTCACGGCAAGCCAACCCCGGCCAGACTTGATTATATGGCCCGAAACCTCGGTGCCGGCTTGGTTGGGAAGCGCTCAGCCGTATCTGACTGCAATCGCTGACGCCGCGCAGGGAACGCCCGTGGTCTTGGGTGTTCAGCGTGGCGATGGTCCGCGGATCTACAATTCGATGATCTATTTGGACGAAAAGGGCCAACAGCGCGGGCTATACGACAAACATCATCTGGCTCCGTTCGGCGAATATGTTCCCTTGGGGGATCTGATGGCTCGCTTGGGTGTTTTTGGCCTCGCGACTACGACGGGCAATGGGTTCAGCGCGGGGCCAGGGCCGGCGTTACTGGATGTCGGCAAACTGGGTCGAGCCGTGCCCCTGATTTGTTATGAGGCTGTGTTCCCGCAGGACGTCAACGGGGCGCCAGATAGGGCGGATTTCCTGCTGCAGATAACCAATGATGCCTGGTTCGGAACGCGTTCTGGGCCCTATCAGCATTTGGCGCAAGCGCAGATGAGAGCGATAGAGCAGGGCCTCCCGATGATGCGATCGGCCAATACGGGGGTGTCGGCGATGATTGATCCGCTGGGTCGGATCACCGAGTCTCTTCCTTTGGGGCAGGCGGGGTATGTCGATGCGGTATTGCCTGAACCGCAGGCTAGGACGATTTATTCGTGGATTGGGGATAGCCCGGTTCTAATCGCGTTGCTGTTTTTGGTTGCGGTGCTGTGGCGCCGCACTCGGCACGGCTCACAGTAGTTTTCGATTGACCCTTTTGGTCAATGCGCGTATCCGATCCTTCGCCTGTCACAACGGCTTCCTGACGTGACGGAGACATCTCAATGGAGCACTTTTATGTCCCGACAGAACTACACATTTACTTCGGAATCCGTTTCCGAAGGGCATCCCGATAAGGTCTGTGACCGTATTTCCGATGCCGTCCTTGACGCATTTCTGAATGAAGAACCCGAAGCACGTGTTGCGTGCGAAACCTTTGCCACGACCGATCGTGTTGTCATTGGCGGAGAAGTAGGTCTGTCTGATCAGGAAAAGCTGCATGACTACATGGGCCGCATCGAAGAGATTGCACGCGCCTGTGTTAAAGATATTGGCTATGAGCAGGACAAGTTTCACCACGAAACAGTCGAGGTGACAAACCTGCTGCATGAACAATCTGCGCATATCGCGCAGGGTGTTGATGCATCTGATGACAAAGAAGAAGGTGCCGGTGACCAGGGTATTATGTTCGGTTACGCAACAACCGAAACGCCCGCTTTGATGCCAGCGCCTATCCAGTATTCGCATGCGATTCTGCGGCGTCTGGCGAAGGTCCGCAAAAACGGTACCGAGCCTACATTGGGCCCCGACGCGAAGTCGCAGCTTTCAGTGATTTACCGTGACGGTAGGCCCGTTGGCATCAGTTCGATCGTGTTGTCGACCCAACACCTGGACGAAGCTTTGACCTCGGACGACATTCGCCAGATTGTTCAGCCCTACATCACCGACACACTGCCAGAAGGTTGGGTGACTGCCGATACAGAGTGGCATGTGAACCCGACCGGTAAGTTCGTAATTGGCGGTCCCGACGGCGACGCTGGCCTGACGGGCCGCAAGATTATTGTCGACACCTACGGTGGTGCGGCTCCGCATGGCGGGGGCGCATTCTCGGGCAAAGATCCGACCAAAGTGGACCGGTCAGCTGCTTATGCTGCTCGCTATCTGGCGAAGAACGTGGTCGCTGCGGGTATGGCCGAACGTTGCACCATTCAGCTGAGCTATGCGATTGGCGTTTCCAAGCCGCTGTCAATCTATGCAGATACGCATGGCACAGGTCAGATCGCTGATGCGCAGATAGAAAACGCGATTGGACAGGTGATGGACCTGACCCCTCGTGGTATCCGCCAGCATCTGCAGTTGAACAAACCCATTTACGAGCGCACGGCCGCCTACGGGCATTTCGGCCGCGAACCCGATGCAGATGGCGGATTCAGCTGGGAACGTACCGATTTGGCAGATGCGCTGAAGCAAGCTGTCTGACCCAAAAAGAAAAGCGCGCCGATATAGGCGCGCTTTTTCATTTGACAGAGTTTCATTTGACAGAGTGCCGGTCACACACTTGCAACGCTGCTGACCCCGCAGTATGGCCTCGGGCCATGAGCTCTAAGACCCCGCAACGCCCCCGCAGAAACTTCTATGGCCGCTTCAAGGGCAAAACCCTAAAGCCCAGCCAGAAGACATATCTGAACGAAGACCTAACCGCCCTTTCGCCCGGCGCTGTGGATTGGGACAGCAATCCCGAGCGTGCCCCGCTTGACCTAAACGGTCTTTTCGACATTAAACCCGTTTGGCTAGAGATTGGGTTTGGCGGTGGTGAGCATCTGGTCCATCAGGCTGCACACAACCCCGAAATCGGAATCATTGGGGCCGAGCCTTACATTAACGGCGTCGCAATGTTGCTGGGCAAAATTCGTCGGGCAGGCCTCGAAAACCTGGCCGTACATCCCGGGGACGTGCGCGACCTGTTTGACGTTCTGCCGGATGCCAGCATCTCGCGCGCATTTCTTCTTTACCCCGATCCATGGCCCAAGACACGTCACCATCGTCGCCGGTTTGTCACGCCTGAACACTTGGAGCCGCTGGCGCGCGTGCTGAAGCCGGGTTCGATGTTCCGGGTCGCCACAGACATTCCCGACTACGTCCGTCAGACGCTCGAAGAGGTTCCGCGCGCAGGGTTCGAATGGTTGGCAGAACGCCCCGCCGACTGGCGCGAACCTTGGGATGACTGGATTTCCACCCGCTACGAACAAAAGGCCCTGCGCGAGGGGCGTACGCCCCATTACCTGACGTTTCGCCGCGCCGGTTAACTGTCGTTTAGCTTCTGGAACACGCGGCTTTTGGCAAACCAGGCGATCCCAAAGGCCCAAAGCGCGATTGCCTCGACAAAGAAGGTCAGGTTCAGGCTGTCCCACCAGATCAAAAAGCCTGGACCGCCGATTTTGCCTTTGAAGAACAGCAGCGCGACACATGCCAGAATGATCAGGCCGCAAATGCTGTATAGCTGGTTGCGCTGGCGTTTGCTTTCGATCATCACGCCGTTTCTTTCATGCCGTTCGGGAACCACCCGTTTCAACACAAACAGACAATAAAGCGCGAGGTAGATGAACAAGATGCCAGCCGCGACCAGATGCCAGTTACTGGCGGTGCTGAACAGGTTGAAGAATTCTTGATCGCTCGCCTCAGTCACGGTTATGGGGTCACCGTTTGTTACTTCAACAAAAACGCGCGACAGGAATTTATCTTGTCCTTCACATCCCGTGCCCAACGTTGGAACCGAGGCCACTATAAAGGCGCCGACACCAGCCACCGTGCTTAGCCTGTCCTCTATGAACATCTCGCCGGTATAGGCGATCAAAAACCCTCCGATGAAGTAGAGCAGGCCAACAAAGTTTGGTCCAAGAAACTGTGCATAGTAGAAATGACTGATGCTGTCGCGAAAGCAGCTTCCGCCAAAGATGGCCCCGGCAGCCAGAACGACTGGCAGACCGAATGCAACCAGACCTACAAGAAACGCCAGCCTTTTTTCGATATCGCTTTCGGGTTGGTGCGGGTCGGTTGGCTGAAAAAGTGTTCTGGGACCTCTGGCCAGCAGGGATGGAGCATCGGTCATAAATTTAGTCCTTCAACTGTTTACTGAGTTAAAATCGATAAAGATCAATGCTGGGATTTTACCCCAAAAACGGTATTTTTTCTACTGCCAGGACAGGCTTTTCACCTGGGCAGAGATTTACAAAGCCTTTGAGGCTGGACCAAACTTGGCCAATTCGCTAATCGGCTTGAGAATGGTAGCGCAAAAGGAGCCCCCATGTCCGGACACGGCACGCCCATCCCGATGACCTCTCATCCCTGCGGACCGCTGGCCGGCACGGCTGAGGTGCCTGGCGACAAGTCGATTTCGCACCGGTCCCTGATCCTTGGCGCGATGGCTGTGGGCGAGACCAAAATCTCGGGCTTGCTGGAGGGCGAGGACGTTCTGGACACGGCAAAAGCCATGCGCGCCTTTGGGGCCGAAGTTACGGACCACGGCAACGGCGAATGGACGGTGCATGGTGTCGGTGTTGGCGGGTTTGCCGAGCCTGATCAGGTTATCGACTGCGGAAACTCCGGTACTGGTGTGCGCCTGATCATGGGCGCAATGGCAACCTGTCCGATATCGGCAACGTTCACCGGCGATGCCAGCCTGAACAAACGCCCCATGGCGCGTGTCACCGAGCCGCTGGCTTTGTTTGGAACGCAATCAGTTGGGCGTTCGGATGGCCGGCTTCCCATGACCATCGTAGGTGCGGCTGAACCGGTTCCCGTGCGCTACGAAGTGCCCGTTCCTTCTGCTCAGGTGAAGTCTGCAGTTCTGCTGGCGGGTTTGAATGCCCCGGGCAAGACTGTGGTGATCGAAAAAGAGGCCACCCGAGACCATTCCGAACGGATGTTGGCTGGGTTTGGCGCAGAAATCACCGTCGAGGACACCGACGAAGGCCGTGTGATTACCTTGACGGGGCGTCCTGAACTGAAACCGCAAGTGATTGCGGTGCCGCGTGACCCGTCCAGCGCAGCATTCCCCGTTTGCGCGGCCTTGATCACCCCCGGTTCCGACGTTCTGATCCCCGGAATTGGCCTGAACCCGACCCGCGCCGGGTTGTTTGCCACGCTGCGCGATATGGGCGCGAATTTGACTTATGAAAACGAACGCGAAGAGGGCGGCGAGCCAGTTGCCGATTTGCGCGCGCGCTATTCGCCGGATATGAGGGGCATCAAGGTTCCACCAGAACGTGCCGCGTCAATGATTGACGAATACCCGGTGCTGTCGGTGGTTGCGGCGAATGCCACCGGCACGACGATGATGGGCGGCGTAAAAGAGTTGCGCGTCAAAGAAAGCGACCGCATCGACGCGATGGCGCGTGGTTTGCGAGCTAATGGCGTGACCGTGGACGAGGGCGACGATTGGTGGTCTGTCGATGGTCTGGGCATTGGTGGCGTTACCGGCGGCGGGACGTGTGAAAGCTTTCTGGATCACCGTATCGCGATGTCTTTCATGGTGATGGGCATGGGGGCCAAAACCCCGGTATCCGTCGATGATGGAGGCCCAATAGCCACATCATTCCCGATCTTCGAACCGCTGATGGCCGCGCTGGGCGCCAAGGTCAAACGCACGTGAGCTTTACGATTGCCATCGACGGCCCGGCCGCGGCTGGCAAGGGAACGATATCCAAAGCCATTGCTGCGCATTTTGGGTTTGCGCATCTGGACACAGGGTTGCTGTATCGCGCGGTTGGACGGCACACTTTACAAGGACTCGACCCTGTCGAAGCTGCGCATGCTTTGACCGCCGAGGAACTAGATCAGGGCGATCTGCGGACAGCTGAGATTGCGCAAGCCGCATCCAAAGTCGCGGTTATTCCCGAAGTCCGGGCCGCATTGGTTGATTTTCAGCGCGCTTTTTCCCGCCGCGCCGGTGGCGCCGTTTTGGACGGGCGGGACATCGGGACCGTCATTTGCCCGAATGCCGATGTCAAACTTTTTGTGACCGCCAGCGCCGAAGTTCGGGCCGAACGCCGGTTTCTTGAGTTGGAGGAAAAAGGCGCTGATGTGACGCGGGATCAGGTTCTTGCGGATGTGCGTGAACGGGATGCACGGGATTCTGAACGCAGTACTGCGCCGATGAAGCCAGCAGATGACGCCGCTCTGCTAGACACATCGGAGTTGAGCATCAACGCCGCCCTGGCAAAGGCCATCGAGATCATTGAACAGGTACAACACACAGCTCGTTGAGGTCCCAAACCTGAGTTGTGACGTGCCGGACTACAATTCTCCGACACCGTCTTTTGATTTCTAAGGGACGCATTTTTGTGCGGAGCCGAGGGCGTGGGGTCTGTCACTGCCGATCGCAGGACCGGACGTGCATGCAGGCCAGAGTGTCATAGACCCTAGCTGGATGCAGGAAAGTTGGTATAGTTTCGTACAGCAATAAGGGAAAGCTTCCGCACAAGCCCCAAAAAAGGGGAGGGAGCTAAACAATTCCCAAGCCAACAGGGACAGAACAACATGAATAATCGTTTGCGCAAAATCACAATTGTGGGCGGCGGGACGGCGGGTTGGATGACCGCGCTGATCCTTGAGATGGTGCTCTCCCGCACGTCGGCGCCTAAGGATCGCCCACGCATCTGCCTGATCGAAAGCCCAAATATCGCCACCGTGGGTGTAGGTGAGGCGACAGTGCCGCGCATGCCGGTCACACTCCGTCAGGCGGGCATTTCAGAGCAGGATTTTTTCCGCGAGACCAACGCGTCATTCAAGCTGGGTGTGAAGTTTTGCAATTGGAACAAGGATGCCAAGGGCAATCGCATTGACTACGTGAACCCCTTTGCCCACGGCCAGATGCTAGAGGGGTTAGAGGCCGCCGAGTATTTCTTGCGCTTTGGTAATGGGGATCGCGATTTTACGCAGTCCATCTCGCCGCATGACGATCTGGCCCGCCTTTGCAAAGGCGCGCGGCCTTTGGGTCAGCCTGAATTTGAGCAGCGATTTGGCTACGCGTATCATCTGGATGCGGTGAAATTTGCAGGCATGCTCACCAAGGTTTGCACCAAGCGTGGTGTGGAGCATATCCAGGACGAGGTGAAATCGGTTGAGCTGGATGAGCAGGGCAACGTCAGCCATTTGATGTTAGAGCGCAATGGCCGCCATGACATCGAGATGGTCATAGATTGTACCGGGTTCCGCGGGTTGATCATCAATCAGGCACTTGGCGAGCCGTTTATGGACTACTCGGATTATCTACCCAACGATCGCGCCTTGGCGTTGCAGATCGAGCATCCCGACCCTGAGAAGATCGAAAGTCTTACACGGTCTACCGCACTTGGCGCAGGTTGGACGTGGCGGGTGCCACTCTATAACCGTGTGGGCACGGGCTATGTGTTCTCATCCGCGCATCGTACGGATGATCAGGCGGCAGATGAATACCTTGAGTGGCTGGGTGACAGCGGCAAGGGCGCGACGCCGCGCGTGATCCCGATGCGCATTGGGCGTGTGCGCAATGCCTGGGTCAAAAACTGTCTGGCGATCGGTCTGTCCGGCGGATTCATTGAGCCATTGGAAAGCACTGCGATCCATATGGTTGATCATGCGGTGCGCTGGTTCGCCGAGCACTTGCCCACGCGGGACATCGCGCCGTCCCTGCGGACAAGATATAATCGGCAGATGAACAACCTCTATGACGAGGTTCTGGATTTTATATGTCTGCACTATCGATTGGGCAATCGCACGGACGATCAATATTGGATCGACGCACGCACCGAGATGAAGATACCGGATCGGTTGGCCGAGAACTTGGAATTGTGGCAGCACCGCCTGCCCTTGGAAAATGACATCGAGTTCGCCACGCTGTTTAACTTCCGCGTTTATCAGACGGTTCTTTTGGGCAAGCAGGTCTATGACACGGGCTATGGTACTGGCATCCGAGATCGTCTGCGACCATTGAAGAAACCGATTTGGTTCCATTGGTGGAAGGGCGCGAAAGTGGACCTTGTGCAGATACTCAAAACGATGCCGGATCACAAAACGCTGCTGCGCGATATCCGAGGGGAGTTGAAGCAACCAGCCTGTGGCATGGCGGCGGCGATGAAACCGACGGTGGCGATGCCGGGCGTGGTGCCAGCACCTGTGGCCATCCAGAACATGCCGAACTTCGCCGAAATCCAAAGCGGCGCGAAGGATTTGCAACTCTTCTAAAAGTTCATTGCGCTCCGTTCTGAGCGTTTTCTGAGGCAAAGATGGGGGCGGGGTATTAAATCTCCGCCTTCAGCATGAACTGATAGAAAATTGGTAAAAAGGCGAGGAAGCCCAAGCAACCGCAGGGGATACCATCAGCGTTGATGAGAGGAGTGATGCCTCTTGATCACGCTGAAAACAAAATATAATAACATATCCTAAATCGATGCCGAAAAGAGATATGTTAATGCCAGCTGCAACCGCTTTTTCACGTGACTTATGGCGTGGACGTCGAACCGGCCGAAACCTTCGTAGCCACCTGAAGCGCAGAAGGCGGCAAGGTCGCGCGATGCAGGCCTACGATACACTTCCGTCAACGTTACGACACTGGTTGGCCGAAGCTTGCCTGCCCTGGAGCCCCGCATCGGCACTGAAAATCTGGGAAAAAGCCGGAGGGGATCGCAATCCAGAGGCGGCGCTGGCACGGCTGGACGCGATCGAGCGGTCAATGCTGTGCCGTGATGCACGTATCTGGGAGGTGAATGCCTAAACCAATCAGGTGGGCTAATTCCTTGTAACCCATACAGCGCAGGGCTTTGCACTTGCACAATCCCGTCAAACGGCCTATACGCGCGCTGTCACGACAAGGGCGGTCAACGTCCGGATGACGTATCTGAGCAGGGCCGGGTTACCTCGGCCCTTTGTGTTTGTGTAATCGGATACGCCCGGGATCACGTCTGGTGGCATCATGAAACAAGACCGGCGGAGACAACCGCTCGGCCAGTAAAAACGTATTGTAAAGGAAAACACTGCCAGATGGCTGATACAACCATGGAGGAATTCGAAGCCCTCCTGAACGAAAGCTTCGAAATGGACACGCCCGAAGAGGGTTCTGTTGTCAAAGGCAAGGTTCTCGCGATCGAAGCGGGCCAGGCCATCATCGACGTCGGCTACAAAATGGAAGGCCGCGTTGATCTGAAAGAATTCGCAAACCCCGGCGAAGCCCCTGAAATCGCTGTTGGTGACGAGGTAGAAGTTTACCTGCGCGCCGCAGAAAACGCCCGTGGCGAAGCCGTCATCTCTCGTGAGATGGCCCGCCGTGAAGAGGCATGGGACCGCCTGGAAAAAGCATATGCCGACGACCAGCGCGTCGAAGGTGCAATCTTTGGCCGCGTCAAAGGTGGCTTCACCGTCGATCTGGGTGGCGCAGTTGCGTTCCTGCCCGGGTCGCAGGTTGATGTTCGCCCCGTGCGTGACGCGGGCCCGCTGATGGGTCTGAAGCAGCCGTTCCAGATTCTGAAAATGGACCGCCGCCGTGGCAACATCGTTGTTTCGCGTCGCGCAATCCTGGAAGAATCACGTGCCGAACAGCGCGCTGAAGTTATCGGCAACCTGACCGAAGGTCAGACCGTCGAAGGCGTGGTCAAGAACATCACCGAATACGGTGCATTTGTTGACCTGGGCGGCGTTGACGGCCTGCTGCATGTCACCGATATGGCGTGGCGTCGTGTGAACCACCCGTCCGAGATCTTGACGATTGGCGAGACCATCAACGTACAGGTCATCAAGATCAACAAGGAAACTCACCGTATCAGCCTAGGCATGAAGCAGCTGCAGGACGATCCGTGGGATCTGGTTGCTGCCAAGTACCCGCTCAGCTCGGTCCATCAGGGTCGCGTTACCAACATCACCGACTACGGCGCGTTCGTCGAGCTGGAAGCTGGTGTCGAAGGTCTGGTACACGTGTCCGAGATGTCCTGGACCAAGAAAAACGTCCACCCCGGCAAAATCGTTTCGACCAGCCAAGAAGTTGACGTCATGGTTCTGGAAATCGACGGTGCGAAGCGCCGCGTTTCCCTGGGCCTGAAGCAGACTCAGCGCAACCCGTGGGAAGTGTTTGCAGAAACACACCCCGAGGGCACCGAAGTCGAAGGCGAAGTCAAGAACATCACCGAATTCGGTCTGTTCATCGGCCTCGAAGGCGACATCGACGGCATGGTTCACCTGTCGGATCTGTCCTGGGACGAGCGTGGCGAGGATGCCATCCAGAACTACCACAAGAACGACGTGGTACAGGCTGTTGTGTCTGAAGTGGATGTCGAGAAAGAGCGTATCTCGCTGTCGATCAAAGCCCTTGGCGGTGACAAGTTCGCCGAAGCCGTGGGCGGCGTGAAGCGTGGCTCGATCATCACCGTCGAAGTTACTGCGATCGAAGATGGCGGCATCGAGGTGGAATACGAAGGCATGAAGTCCTTCATCCGCCGTTCCGATCTGTCGCGTGACCGCGCCGAACAGCGCCCCGAGCGCTTCTCGGTTGGTAACAAGATCGACGTCCGCGTCACCAATGTTGACAGCAAGACCCGTCGTCTTGGCTTGTCGATCAAGGCACGCGAAATCGCCGAAGAGAAAGAGGCCGTGGAACAGTACGGTTCTTCCGACTCGGGCGCATCGCTGGGCGACATTCTGGGCGCGGCGCTGAAATCTGGCGACTAAGCTAAGGCAGCGTCTTGAAGACGAATTCTCGGCCCCGCGCAGCAGCGCGGGGCCGTTTTTGTTGCGAATCAATATGTTCTGAAATCCCGGCTTAACTTGGGTATCATTCACGTATTACGTGTGGAAATACCGCCGACCGGCAAAGATTCGCGTGAGTTTGAGCAAAAATGATCCTCTGAGGTGAAGACTTTACGTTCCCCCGTTCCGGGTTTTTTCCTATACTGTCAGAACAATAGACATGTTAAACCGGCCGCCTGGGAGGGTATCACGTATGATCCGTTCAGAATTGATTCAAAAAATCGCCGACGAAAACCCGCATCTCTATCAGCGCGATGTCGAGCGGATCGTGAATACCGTTTTTGAAGAAGTCACAGATTCCATGGCGCGGGGCGACCGAGTCGAACTGCGCGGGTTTGGCGCGTTTTCCGTTAAGAAACGGGACGCCCGCGTTGGCCGTAATCCTCGGACAGGGGAAACCGTTCAGGTCGAAGAAAAATGTGTACCTTTTTTTAAGACTGGCAAGTTGCTCAGGGATCGATTGAACGGTAAAGCCTGACGTCATGATGCGTTATCTTCGATATGCTTTTCTGGCGGTTCTTGGAATCATCCTGATTTCAGTGTCGTTGGCAAATGTTCAGTCAGTGGAACTGAAACTGATGCCTGACGCTCTGGCTGAGCTTTTGGGCTTTAACCTGGCAACATCCTTACCGCTGTTTGTGGTGGTTCTGGGTGGTGTGGTTGCCGGTCTTGTCATCGGCTTCCTTTGGGAATGGCTGCGCGAACATAAGCATCGTCGCGACGCAACCGCCAAGAAAAGTGAAGTGCGCAAGCTTGAGCGCGAAGTCAAAAAGCTCAAGAAAAAGCAGAATGAAGGTCAGGACGACGTTCTGGCGCTGCTGGACGAGGCTAGCTGAGGCCGCTCAATGTCCGATGATGTAAGGCTCAAAGTTTGCGGTCTGACCGCACCCGAACATGTGCGCGCTGCGGTAGAGGCCGGGGCTGGCTATGTTGGGTTTGTCTTCTTCCCGAAATCGCCACGGCATCTTCAATTGCAAACCGCAGCCGGCCTGGCGCAATTGGTTCCTGCCGGTGTCGCAAAGGTCGCCTTGGTGGTGAATGCGACAGATGAAGACCTGGACCGCATCGTCTCGACGGTCCCTTTGGACATGTTGCAGCTTCATGGCAAGGAGAGCCCCGACCGTGTGGCTGAGATACGAGAGCGTCTTGGACTTCCGGTGATGAAGGCCATCGGCATCGCAGAGGCTGAAGACTTAACGGCTATTGATCTGTACTCCGAAGTGGCCGATCAGTTGCTGGTCGATGCTAAACCGCCCCGCAACTCGGAATTGCCGGGGGGCAATGGTCTGGCATTTGATTGGCGATTGTTGGCCGGGCGAAAATACTGGCAGCGGCCGTGGATGCTGGCCGGCGGATTGACGCCTGACAACGTAGCCGAGGCGGTTCGAATGACCGGTGCGCGGCAGGTCGATGTTTCGTCTGGCGTGGAAAGCGCGCCGGGCGTCAAAGACGTTGGCCTGATCAGCGCTTTTGCAGCGGCTCTAAAGTGATCTGACCCAAACTGCCCCGCGTATCCCTTGAACAGGGGGGATCATGATGCTGGCGGCGATCGGCGGTTTGTCTTTGAAACACTGGTACTCTGCACCCGAGTTCTACCGGCGGGCCAATCGGGCTCTGCGCCAGGCGCAGGACGATCATCTGTGTATGCATGCTGAAGTTTTTCGTCAGGACGCACTTTATTTCTCGCTGAGTGTTTGGCGTGATGCCGAAGCGATGCGGGCATACGCGCAATCCGGCCCGCACCTGCGCGTGATGCTGGCCGCAAGCCGCCTGGCACAGGTGAACAGGTTCTTTCATTTTGAATGCAGCGAGATTCCGTCTGCGGAACTGGCCTTACGCTATTGGTGGCAGCATATTCGCGCTGCTGAATGATGCGTTTTGCGATGGCAAATCCTGCCGTCACCTCCTATGAACAACACGTACGACGAGGGAGTCACCCATGGCCAACGATCTTTTCAATTCCTTCATGTCCGGTCCTGACGAGCAGGGGCGCTTCGGCATTTTTGGCGGGCGGTTCGTAAGCGAAACGCTGATGCCGCTGATCCTGTCACTGGAAGAAGAGTATGAGAAGGCCAAGGACGACGCGACATTCTGGGCCGAGATGGATGATCTCTGGGCCAACTATGTGGGCCGCCCCTCACCACTGTATTTCGCCGAACGCCTGACCGATCATCTGGGTGGTGCGAAAATTTACCTTAAGCGCGATGAGCTAAACCATACGGGCGCCCACAAGATCAACAATGTGCTTGGTCAGATCATCTTGGCGCGTCGCATGGGTAAGACCCGGATCATTGCTGAAACGGGCGCCGGGCAGCACGGAGTGGCAACGGCCACGGTCTGCGCCAAATTTGGTCTGAAATGCGTGGTATATATGGGCGCGCATGACGTGCAGCGCCAAGCACCAAACGTGTTCCGCATGCGCTTGCTGGGGGCCGAGGTGATTCCGGTAACCTCGGGCCGTGGGACGCTGAAAGATGCAATGAATGATGCGCTGCGCGATTGGGTCACCAACGTGCGTGACACGTTCTATTGCATCGGCACAGTGGCGGGTCCGCACCCTTATCCGGCGATGGTTCGCGATTTCCAATCGATCATCGGCAAAGAAGCCAAGGAACAGATGCATAGGGCCGAAGGCCGTCTGCCTGACACGATCATTGCCGCCATCGGTGGCGGGTCGAACGCGATGGGCCTGTTTTATCCGTTCTTGGACGACAAATCCGTGAACATCATTGGTGTCGAAGCAGGTGGTAAAGGCGTTAACGAAAAGATGGAGCACTGCGCCTCGCTGACAGGGGGGCGTCCAGGGGTTCTGCATGGCAATCGAACCTATCTTTTGCAGGACGATGATGGCCAGATTCTCGAAGGGTATTCGATCTCGGCTGGTCTGGACTATCCTGGCATCGGGCCAGAACATTCGTGGCTGCATGAAATTGGCCGTGCGCAATATGTCTCGATCACCGATGTCGAGGCGCTGGAGGCATTCCAGCTGTGCTGTGCGACCGAAGGCATTATCCCGGCTTTGGAACCCAGCCATGCCCTTGCTCATGTGATGAAAATCGCGCCTGAACTGCCAAAGGATCACATCATCTGCATGAACATGTGTGGACGGGGTGACAAGGATGTGCAGACAGTTGCCAAGTACCTGAACTTTGATATGTCGGATACCGAAGGGCGTTCCGCTGGCTGAGCCCATCCGGGCTTTGCGTCCGGTGCGTTTCGTGCCAGGCTTTGTGGCATGGGCGATTCCTCCTCATCAATCCCTGCGCGGCTTGACCAGAAATATGACGCCGTCGCCCACGGGTGGGCGGACAAGGTGCGGCTGCTTGGCTACTTCGACGCGTATTTAGGATTTTTCTCGGGGGGGTCGTCTGAGGACCTTGGTTACAATGCACTGGACGTGGGCTGCGGTACTGGCGCCTTTGCCGAAGCGCGCGCAGTAATACGCTCTGAGGGTCGGGTCACCTTGATGGAACCCTCCGGCAAGATGCTGATGCGTGCGGAGCAGGCGTTGAGTCGTAGGGGCATGGCTGCGGAAACAGCCAAAACCCGGTTGGAAGATTTTCGGTCAACCGACCCCTTTGATTGCGTGTTGGCCGCACATGTTTTGGAACACTGCCAAGATCCAATATCGGCACTGCGCCAAATGCGCGATTTGGCGGCCCCAACTGCCAAGCTCTGGCTCGTTGTCAGTAAGCCGCATTGGTGCAACGCAATCATTTGGTTTCAATGGCGGCACCGTTCATACAGGCCAGAGAAAGTCGCTGAGATGCTCGCAGAATCAGGTTGGCTTCTGGAAGCGCAGCACAGTTTCCCGACCGGCCCGCCGTCGCGTACGTCTCGGGGATACTTGGCTAGAGCGGTTTAAGCGCCAGATCGACTTGTGTTGATGGTTTTGATGAGAAACTAACAATCCCGTAACCAGTCCCGTTCGGTTTTCAGGACCTTGTCAGCCTTCGTGCAGGACGGTTTCGAACCCTTCGAACTGCGGTGGACCCATCAGGGCGGATTGGGTGTTGCTGTTTCCGGCGTTTCTATGCGCATCGCGGAACTGTTCCGATTTGGTCCATGCCTCGAAATCTTCGCGGCGGTCCCAGATGACATGGCTGGAGTAAAGGCGATAACCGTCCCCTTCCGGCCCTTTCAGCAAACGGAATTCCTGAAACCCCGGCAGTTCGTTCAGGCGGCTCTGACGCTCTTTCCAGACGTTTTCGAAATCTGCTTCGCTGCCCAGACGGACCTTGAAGCGGTTCATAGCAATAAAGCTCATGTCAAACCTCATTCGTTCATCATTTAGGCTGGCTGAAAAGAATGTTGGCTGGCTATGGGCCATAGAGAATATTCTGAACCAGGCGTCAATCCACGTTGACCGAGTGTTGCTGCAGAATGGTCAGCGGCACAATGTCCAATGCGCGCTTATGGGTGGCCTCCAGATGCACTTTGGGCGCGCACCCTTCGTCATGGGCCTGCAGAAATCGGCTGGCGCACAGGCACCAACTGTCATCGGGGTTGAGGCCGGCAAAATCGAACTCGGGCCTGGGTGTGCTCAGGTCATTGCCGACATATTTTGAAAACGCCAAGAACTCGGCAGTCATGACGGCGCACACGGTATGGCTGCCTTGATCTTCGGGGCAGGTGTTGCAGGCCCCATCCCGAAAGAAACCCGTCAGCGGATCGCGAGAGCAGGGGGCCAACACACCCCCCAGTACGTTTACACTGTCTTGCTTTTGCATAGATGCATCTTACAGGTTTCGGGCGATATTGCGGAACATTTCGATATTCTGATTGTTTACACCCGGCTCACGGAATTTTCGATCCGCCCCGGTTGAGACGATCAGCACACCGCGAGGTTGATCAAAGTAAATGTATTGCCCATAGACACCGCGGGCCAGGAACTCTCCATCTTGCGCGCCAACCGGTATCCACCATTGATAGCCATAACCTGTCTGGTCAGGTTTGGTTGGTGCGCTGGCTCGCGTAGCCTCGGCGATCCATTCTGCCGGCACAAGTTGTTGCCCGTTATGAGCACCATTTTGTAGAATCATTTGCCCGAAACGGGCAAAATCTCGGGTGGTGAAGTTCAATCCGCCCAGCACAAATGCCACTCCAGCCCCGTCAGTGATGTAGTAACCATCGCGTTCGAGGCCGAGTGGCTCAGTGATCTTTTCGGTCAACAGCTCGGACACGCTGCGCCCGGTTGCGCCGCGGATCACCATGCCAATCACATGAGTGTCGATCGACACGTATTGCCAGGTTTCGCCCGGGTTCGCGAAGCTGTCCTGCAACGAGGCTGCAAAATCATCCAGCTCTCCACCCAGCGCGACGACACGGCCCATACGGTTGATGTCTGATTTCGGATCCAGGTAGTCTTCGTCAAAGGTGACGCCGCTGGCCATGTTCAGCACATTTCGGATCGTTGCGTCTTCGTAAGCGCTGCCGTTCAACTGAGGAGCGTAATCGACGACCCGATCGTCCAGCGACGCGATCGCGCCTTCGTCTATCAGAACCCCGAGCAGGGCCGACAGATAGCTTTTGGCAACAGACCACGAGATCCGCCGGTCTTCGGGCGAAGTGCCTAAGTAGTATTCTTCGAACCGAATGCGCCCGTCCTGCATTATCAGCAAGGATGTGACGGATCGTTCATCAATCCAGGTATCGGTGCCTTCGGGCAGCTCAAAGCCGGCACCATATGACAGCTCGGACGTCGGGGCATTGCCGCGCGGCAAATCAACTGTCAGGAAAGCCTCGTTCATATGCGAAAAGTTGTGGACAATCATTTCTTCGGAAAACAGCGAGTTCACAGCCATCAGGCGCTGTATTTCTTCGCGTTTCCAAGCACCGACAACAACTGCGGCCAGCACCAATGCCAGAACAATCCGCAGCAGCCATTTGATAACCGTTCTCATATGATGCCTCCCTCTTCGCTCAGCATTGGAGCGCGAGACAGTTCAATCCGCAATCAAGACGTTACGGAAAGGTGAGGCGCGCCTATTTGAACTTGTCCAGAAGCTTCTGCATAGTTGAACGATCGTCGCTCAGCGGTTCTGGCTTTGCTTCAGGTTTAGGATCGGTTTTGGCGGGCGCAGGGGTCTTGGATGACCGCGCCGGTGCTGTGCACAAGGCGACGGCGTTCATGAATTTCCCGCCTTCATCCTGTGCCAAATGATTGGCGCCGTCCGAAACACCGCGCAATACCTCGCTTAGCCAGTCGCCCTCGGACTTCGCAAAATCACTAAGCACATAGGGTGAGACCATTTCTTTTCGACCAGGGTGCCCGATACCCAACCTAACCCGGTCATAGGCCGCGCCGATATGCTCGTGGATGGAACGCAAGCCGTTGTGCCCGGCATGACCACCACCGGCCTTAACACGCACCTTGCCGGGGATAAGGTCCAATTCGTCGTGAAAAACTGTCACGTCGGTTGAGTCGAGCTTGTAGAAACGCATCGCTTCGCCCACTGACTGACCCGAACGGTTCATGAAGGTTTGCGGCTTCAGCAGCAGGACTTTCTCAGTGCCCAACCGACCTTCTGCGATGTCGCCCTGAAACTTTGATTTCCATGGGCCAAACCCGTGATCCTCGGCAATTTGGTCCAAGGCCATGAAACCAATATTGTGCCGGTTCCGGGCATATTTCTGCCCCGGATTTCCCAGTCCGACAAATAGTTTCATTGTGCTGCCCCACGGGTCAAAGTTCGTCTGCCCCCTCATGCCCGGATTTCGTTCGAAAATCCAGATGGGCCGGTTTGAAAATCACGGGATGATTTACGGCCATCTATGGCTTGGCCGAAGAAGCCGATTAGGCAAAACTGCGTTGATCATCGAAGTTGCAACAAAAAACGGGGCTCTAAGAAGAGCCCCGTTAGAAAATCTGGATAGTGGTATCCGGATTTATTCTTCTTCTTCCTGTCCGACGACTTCGACTTCGTCAGCTGCGACTTCATCTTCACCTTCTTCATCGTCGTCTGTCGCCAGACCCGTCGGTGCCGAGATGTTGGCGATCACGAAATCACGGTCGATGGTCGGCTTGGTGCCAGCTGGCAGCTCAACAGACGAAATGGTCGCAACGTCGTTGATGTTCATGCCGGTCAGATCAACGGTGATCTTTTCAGGGATCTCGCCTGCTGTGCAAACCAACTCAACTTCAGGACGGACAACGGTCACAACGCCGCCCTTCTTGACGCCGGGAGCTTCTTCTTCGTTGATAAACTCAACCGGGATGAACAGCGCGATCTTGGTGGTCCGGCGCAGGCGCATCAGGTCCAGGTGTGTCGGCAGATCTTTGACGACATCACGCTGAACGTCGCGGCAGATAACGCGAACGTCTTCGTGACCGTCAACCTTCAGGTTCCACAGCGTCGACTTGAACCGGCCCGCTTTCAGGCGCTTGAACAGTTCGTTGAACGGGATCTGGATTGCCAGCGGGTCTTTGTCGCCGCCAAATACAACGCCCGGAACCATGCCGTCGCGGCGTGTTTGACGAGCGGCGCCCTTGCCTGTCCCCGTCCGTTCCAGAGCTACGAGATCAGGAATCTCACCAGCCATGATATATCTCCAATGTTAGGGCGGGTATCCTCCAAGGCTGTATACCCGCGTGAAGCGGCGTCCATAGCTTGATTCATTGGGTTTGGAAAGCGATTTTTAGCCGCTTAGACGCAAAGACAGATCAATCCTGCCAGCGCCCGCCAAAATCTTCCGGGATCAGCAGGTTGTGCCGCCCCAGATCGCCCACGTTTCGCTCACCGCACAGGGCCATCGTGGTGTCCAATTCCTTTTCGATCACCTCGAGCGCGGTGGTCACGCCTTTTTGCCCCATAGCGCCTAGACCATAGACAAATGCGCGGCCGATATATGTGCCTTTTGCCCCCAAGGCCAACGCCTTCAGCACGTCCTGCCCGGACCGGATGCCGCTGTCCATGTGTACTTCAACGTCGCTTCCGACTGCATCCAGGATTTCCGGCAGCATACGGATCGAACTAAGTGCACCGTCCAACTGGCGACCGCCATGGTTCGACACAACAATGGCATCAGCACCCAGTTTTGCTGCCATCTTGGCATCCTCGGCGTCCAGTATTCCTTTCAGAATGACCTTACCACCCCATCGCTCCATCAGTTTTTCCACCTTGGTCCAATCCAGGCTTGGATCAAACTGCTCTGCTGTCCATGCGCCCAGCGATGAAGCGTCCGAGACGCCTTCGACATGGCCCACTATGTTTCCGAACTCTCGTCGATGGGCACCGAGCATCTCAATACCCCAAGCCCATTTGGTCATCAGGTTTGCGATGGTTTTTGCGGTCAGTTTCGGCGGGGCGGACAACCCGTTTTTTAGGTCCTTGTGACGTTGCCCCAAGATCTGCAGGTCCAGCGTAATCACCAGCGCCGAACATTTTGCATCCTTGGCGCGTTGGATCAGACGGCTGACATAGTCTTCGTCTTTCATAGTGTACAACTGAAACCAGAACGGTTTGTCGGTGTGGCCTGCCACATCCTCGATCGAATTGATCGACATTGTTGAAAGGGTAAAGGGCACGCCGAACTCCTCAGCGGCCTTGGCAGCTTTCATTTCGCCATCGGCGTGCTGCATCCCGGTCAGGCCCACAGGTGCAAGCGCCACGGGCATCGAAACGTCCTCGCCAATCATCTGAGACGTCGTTGAACGCCCGGCCATATCCACAGCGATCCGCTGGCGCAGGCGAATCTTCTCGAAATCCGAGGTGTTTTCCCGAAACGTTTGTTCCGTCCAGCTTCCGCTTTCGGCGTAGTCATAGAACATCCGGGGGACGCGGCGTTGGTAGATGCGTTTCAGGTCTTCGATTGTGGTGATGACGGGCATTGCACGCGGCCTTGATGATATTGGTTAGGTTTTGTTACCAATTTTTTCGACCAGCCGCAACGCTGTCCGGATACCAAAAAGCCGCAGTTGGCCTGAGGCAAACTGCGGCTGAAGAATCATCCAAAGCTGTTGTCGTGTAGTTAGGCTGAGTGAGCTCCGTCAGACAGGGTCTTCACAAACTCCAGAACTTCGGCGACCGGCTTTCCGGCCCCGATTTGACCGACAATGGCCGAGCCCACAACAGCCCCATCTGCCACACTTGCAATGGTACGTGATTTTTCCGGTGTATTGATGCCGAATCCGACGATCACTGGCAGGTCGGTCTGTGATTTGATCCGCGCGACCTCGGGTCCGACATCCTGAGCTTCTGCCTCGGCCGCGCCGGTAATACCCGTGATGGACACGTAATACACAAAGCCCGATGTGTTCTGCAAAACACGGGGCAGGCGCTTGTCATCTGTTGTTGGTGTCGCCAGACGGATGAAGTTCAATCCGGCTGCCTGTGCGGGCAGGCACAGCTCGTCATCTTCTTCAGGTGGCAGGTCGACAACAATTAGCCCGTCGATACCGGCAGCTTTTGCATCCGTAAGGAACGTATCAACGCCGCGGCTATAGATTGGATTGTAATATCCCATCAAAACAATCGGCGTGGTGTCGTCGGTTTCGCGGAAGGTGCGCGCCAAATCCAACGTGCGCTGCAACGTCATGCCGCCGTCCAATGCGCGTTGTCCCGCCAGTTGAATCGTGGGGCCATCGGCCATTGGGTCGGTGAAGGGCAGGCCCAGCTCGATCACATCGACACCAGCCCCCGGCAAACCCTTGACCACCTCAAGCGAGGTTTCATAGTCAGGATCTCCGGCCATGATATAGGCAACAAAGGCTTTTTTGCCCTCGGCTTTCAGTGCGGCAAACTTTGCGTCGATACGGCTCATGAGATGTCCTTGCAAACAGGTTTGGACCTGATGTGCAGAAACTTTGACCGAAAATCAATCCCGCCTCGTTGCGAATGGATTAGAACGCGTAATGATACCGCAGCAAAAGAGCGTTCACCCCGGGATTTTCGTCCTGGGTGCTGGCATTGGATTTATGTGTCACCGCGACCGAAATCTTGTTGCCGCTGTTCAAGGTATAGCCAAGGCCCAGCAGGCTACGGATCTGAAAGCTACCGCCCAGGTCGTTCAGATCATTTCCTTCGTCATAATACCCGGGCATGACGCTGCCCTCGACAAACCAGCGATCACCCAGCGTATAGACGCCGATCAGCCCAGCGCCAATATGTGTGTCGCCATCAGCGTCGACCGACAAAGCAGCACCCCAAGTGGCACTGAACCGCGTCGCTTGATGAAAGGGACTGTGTTGGTATTCCAGGGACAAAATAGCCTGATCCTCGGACATACTGTCCGAATAATCTGCATATCCAGCGCCAAATATGATGGATTGCGCAGGCGCGGCGGTCGCGGCGCCAATGGCCACAGCGGAAACTAGAAGGAGTGTCTTCATATCAATCTATACGCAATTTGTTGTTGATGTCGTTCGCTAAGTGGAGACTTTAAAGCGCATTTTCAGATTTACACAAGCACACAAGCATCGAAAACTACCGAACATTATTGTGATGTGTCCAAACAGGCTCAATTGAGTGTTGCCTGCCAACCGCTTGCGCATTGAGCCTGACCTGCCTAGAAGCAGCCGCGAATGGCATCAGGAGACCACCATGGGCTTTAAAATGGGAATTGTGGGTTTGCCGAATGTGGGCAAATCGACCCTCTTCAACGCGCTGACCAAAACCGCGGCTGCTCAGGCTGCGAATTTCCCGTTCTGCACGATTGAACCCAATGTGGGCGACGTGGCCGTGCCTGATGATCGGCTGGACAAGCTGGCGGCGATTGCAAGCTCGAAACAGATCATCCCGACACGGATGACTTTTGTGGATATTGCAGGTCTGGTCAAAGGCGCCTCGCAGGGGGAAGGGCTGGGCAACCAGTTTCTGGCCAACATCCGCGAAACCGACGCAATAGCTCATGTCCTGCGATGTTTCGAAGATGGTGATGTGACCCATGTCGACGGACGCGTCGATCCGGTGGCGGATGCTGATACCATCGAGACTGAACTGATGCTGGCGGATCTGGAAAGTATTGAAAAACGCCGCGCAAACTTGGTGCGCAAGCTTAAAGGCAACGACAAGGAAGCCCAGCAGCAGGAACGCCTGTTGGCCGAAGCGCAGGCAATGCTAGAAAGTGGCCGACCCGCGCGTCTGGTCGAGGTCAGCGATGAGGATTCAAAAGCCTGGAAGATGCTGCAGCTGCTGACGACCAAGCCTGTGCTTTATGTCTGCAACGTGTCGGAAGAAGAAGCGGCGGAAGGAAATGAATATTCGACCTGCGTCGCTGAAATGGCCGCTGCACAGGGCAATTCTCACGTCATCATCAGCGCCAAGATAGAAGAAGAGATCAGCCTGCTGGAAGAGGACGAAGCCCAGATGTTCCTTGAGGAGATGGGTCTGGAAGAACCTGGCCTCGACCGCCTGATCCGCGCCGGTTACGATTTGCTCAAGCTGGAAACCTATTTCACGGTTGGCCCGAAAGAGGCCCGCGCGTGGACCATTCGGACAGGAACGGTCGCGCCACAGGCGGCTGGTGTCATTCATGGTGATTTCGAAAAGGGTTTCATCCGCGCTGAAACCATCGCTTATGACGACTATATCGCGGCCGATGGGGAACAGGGGGCCAAAGAGGCTGGCAAGATGCGGGCCGAAGGCAAAGGTTATGTCGTGAAGGACGGCGACGTGATGCACTTCTTGTTCAACACCTGATCAATAAGGGTCTTTTCCTGCAGCCAGAGAAGGTTATCCTGCCCCACCTGTCAGCACGCCGAGGCCCAGAGTGATCGAGATTCGCGACCTGCAATTGCTCAGCGCTTTGGCGCGGCACCGACACTTTGCCAAAGCGGCCGAGGAATGCGGGATATCTCAGCCCGCGTTTTCGATGCGCATCCGCAATCTCGAAGATCGGTTGGGTGTGTCGATCGTGCGCCGCGCCAATCGGTTTCAAGGTCTGACCGAAGAAGGCGAGATGATTGTTCGTCGGGCACGCCGCATTCTGGACGATGCCAAAGCGCTGGAACAGCAGGTCTTGGCAACCCGCGGTGAAATCACCGGCACGCTGATTTTCGGTGTGATCCCCACGGCGACCGCATTTACGGGCCGCTTGATCAAACGGCTGCAGCAGGCCCATCCTCGCATCCTGTCCCGGATTGAGACCATGTCAGCCAATGCCATTCAGCATCGGCTTGACGAGGGCAGTCTGGATGCTGGCGTGACGTATGGCGATAGTATCGGCACCGACCTGCGTCAGGTTCAGCCCTTGTATGAAGAGACCTATGTCCTGCTGATCCCCGCGCACATGACGGATGAAAACGGGCCGATTCCCTGGGCGCGGGTGGCTGATTTTCCAATCAGCCTGCTGGAGCCGCAAATGCAGAATCGGCGCATTCTGGATCGGATATTTTCAGAACAGGGTCTTCATCCGCATGTGGTGGCAGAAACCAGCGGATTTACCGCGTCGATGGTTATGGCCCGCGAGGGCCTGGCCGCAACCGTTGTGCCCCGCGTTCTGGTGCGGGCGTTGGGAGAACTCAAAGGCACGAAGGTACTGCCGCTGATCGATCCTGTTGTAAGTAAACCGATTTGTCTGGCTACCCTCACGCGCGATCCCGAATTGCCGACGGTTGCGGCATTGCGCGCTGTCGTGGCGTCTTTACGGTGATAACCTGTCGTTATCGTGCGATAGTGATATGCGATTTGACGATATGCTAACCTGATGAGAGACCAAACCTCAATCGGAGGGCATTATGGCACCATTAGATACCAAGCCATCAGGCGCACCCAGGGGCGTCTGGAAGTCAGGTAAAGGCAAAGGGCGGCACACGCCCAAAGGCCGTCAGTTCACGGATGAGGCACAGGCCGAGATATCGCGCCTGCTGGGCGACCGCCCCCGCCGCCGTGACCTGCTGATCGAATTCCTGCATCTGATTCAGGACGCACACGGCCATATCAGCGCCGATCACATCGCCGCTTTGGCCGTCGAGATGCGCGTGGGCCAGGCCGAGATCTATGAGACTGCCACTTTCTACGCCCATTTCGATGTGGTGAAAGAGGATGAGGCACTTCCGCCTGCGCTGACAATCCGTGTCTGTGATTCCCTGTCCTGTGAAATGGCTGGGGCCCAGCAGTTGCAAAAGGCGCTCGAGGATGGGTTGGATGCATCGCAGGTGCGCGTCCTCCGAGCGCCCTGCATGGGACGCTGCGATACGGCGCCGGTGCTTGAGATTGGCCACAACCATATCGATCACGCGACCCCCGAAAAGGTACAGGCCGCGATTGCCGCCAGTGACACCCACGCACATCTGCCCGACTATGAAACCTTTGCCGCCTATGCCAAAAACGGTGGCTACGCCAAGCTGAAAGAGCTGCGCGACAGCGGCGACTGGGAGAAGGTGCAGGAAGACGTCCTGGCCTCGGGCCTGCGCGGTCTGGGTGGTGCTGGCTTCCCCTCGGGCAAGAAATGGGGCTTTGTTCGCATGAACGAAGGTACCCGCTATCTGGCGGTGAACGGCGATGAGGGCGAACCCGGCACCTTCAAAGACCGCTATTATCTGGAGCGCACGCCGCATGTCTTTCTAGAAGGCATGCTGATCGCTGCATGGGCGGTCGAGGCTGAGACTTGCTTCATCTACATGCGCGACGAATACCCGGCGGTTCTGGAAATCCTTCGCCGTGAGATTGCCGCGCTGGAACAGGCGGGAGTCGTCGAGCCGGGCTATATTGACCTGCGCCGGGGTGCCGGTGCGTATATCTGCGGCGAAGAATCCGCGATGATCGAGTCGATCGAGGGCAAAAAGGGCCTGCCGCGTCACCGCCCTCCGTTTGTGGCGCAGGTGGGGGTCTTCAATCGTCCAACCTTGGTGCACAATGTCGAGACGCTCTACTGGGTCACCAAGGTCTGCCGCGAGGGGCCGGTATGCCTGAACAGCACCGAAAAGAATGGCCGCAGAGGTCTGCGCAGCTATTCGGTCTCGGGCCGCGTGGCCAAACCGGGCGTCTACTTGCTGCCCGCAGGTTCCACTATTCTGGACGTGATCGAGGCCGCCGGAGGTATGGCCGAGGGCCAGACCTTCAAGGCCTATCAACCGGGTGGGCCATCTTCGGGCCTGTTGCCCGCATCCATCGACGATGTGCCGCTGGATTTTGACACGCTGCAGCCGTTGAGCACGTTTATCGGCTCTGCTGCCGTGGTGGTTCTGTCAGATCAGGACACCGCCCGCGATGCGGCGCTGAACATGCTGCGGTTTTTCGAAGATGAAAGCTGCGGTCAGTGCACACCCTGCCGGGCAGGCTGCGAAAAGGCGGTGAAGCTTATGCAGGCCGAGAAATGGGATCAGGATCTGCTGGAAGATTTGTGTCAGGTCATGGGTGATGCCTCGATCTGCGGGCTGGGGCAGGCGGCCCCGAATCCGATCCGCTTGGTCATGAAACACTTCGCCGACGAAATCTGAGGGAGACAGAGCCATGCTTGATGCAAGCCCGAACAAAACCGTCAGCTTCAACCTGAACGGCGATGATGTCACCGTGCCCGAAGGCTGGACCATCTGGGAAGCCGCCAAGGGGCAGGGGTTCACGATCCCGCACCTATGTCACAAGCCTCAACCCGGCTATAAACCGGATGGCAACTGTCGCGCCTGTATGGTCGAGGTGGAGGGCGAGCGCACGCTGGTCGCCTCGTGCATCCGTCCGGCTGCGGACGGAATGGTGGTAAAAACCGATAGTGATCGGGCCGAGAAATCGCGCGCAATGGTCATGGAATTGCTGGTCGCCGACCAACCCGAAGAGGCGCACGACACATCCAGCCATTTCTGGGATATGGCCAAGCTGAACGATGTCAGCGACAGTCGCTTCCCGGCGAAAGAAGCCGAGAAGATCCCTCTGCTGGATGACAGCCACGTCGCAATGCGCGTCAATCTGGACGCCTGCATCAACTGCAACCTCTGTGTCCGTGCTTGTCGCGACGTGCAGGTGAATGACGTGATCGGCATGGCCGGTCGCGGACACACCGCGCAAGTGGTGTTTGACCAGAACGACCCGATGGGGGATTCGACCTGCGTCGCCTGCGGTGAATGTGTTCAGGCCTGTCCGACCGGTGCGCTGATGCCAGCAACTGTGTTGGACGACAACCAGCAAGGCGACAGCAAAGACTACGATTCCGAGACCGAAAGCGTCTGCCCGTTCTGTGGCGTGGGCTGCAAAGTCTCGCTGAAAGTCAAGGATGGCAAGGTCAAGTATGTCGAGGGCATCAATGGCCCCGCCAACGAAGGCCGTCTGTGTGTCAAAGGCAGGTTCGGGTTCGACTATATCCACCACCCGCACCGTCTGACCAAGCCGCTGATCCGGCGCGAGGATGCGCCTGCCAAAGGGCTGAACGTCGATCCCGGAAATCTGGACACCCATTTCCGCGAAGCAACCTGGGAAGAGGCGATGGATCTGGCGGCTACCAAGCTGAAAGCGCTGCGCGAAGAAGATCCCCGTACAGTCGCTGGTTTCGGTTCGGCCAAATGCACCAACGAAGAAGCTTACCTGTTCCAGAAGTTCATTCGTCAGGGCTTCAAGCACAACAACGTCGACCACTGCACCCGTTTGTGCCATGCTTCGTCCGTGGCGGCGCTGATCGAGAACGTGGGCTCGGGCGCGGTAACAGCCACCTTTAACGAGGTCGAGAACTCGGATGTGGTCATCATCATCGGCGCCAACCCGATTGAAAACCACCCCGTGGCGGCAACCTACTTCAAGCAGTTCACCAAGCGCGGTGGCAAGCTGATCGTGATGGACCCGCGCGGCGTCGGTATGCGCAAGTTCGCGGACGAGATGCTGCAGTTCCGTCCGGGTGCTGATGTCTCGATGCTCAACGCGATCATGAACGTGATCGTCGAGGAAGAGCTGTACGACAGCCAGTACATCCACCGCTGGACCGAGAACTGGGAAGCCGAAAAAGAGCATCTGCGCGCCTTCACGCCCGAGGCAATGGCGCCCATTTGTGGCATTGAGACAGATCAGCTGCGCCGTGTCGCGCGTACCTTCGCGCAGGCCAAGGCTGGTCTGATCTTCTGGGGTATGGGCGTCAGCCAGCACATTCACGGCACCGATAATTCGCGTTGCCTGATCTCGCTGGCATTGATGACCGGCAACGTTGGTAAACCCGGCGCGGGTCTGCACCCGCTGCGGGGCCAGAACAACGTGCAGGGCGCGTCTGACGCGGGTCTGATCCCGATGTTCCTGCCGGATTACCAGTCGGTCACCGATGACGGCATTCGCGCCAAGTTCAACAACGTGTGGAACTCGGACGACTTCTCGAACGAGAAGGGGCTGACTGTGACCGAGATTATTGACCAGGCTTATGCGGGCAACATCAAGGGCATGTATATTCAGGGCGAAAACCCGGCCATGTCCGACCCGGATGTCGGCCATGCGCGCGACGCGCTGGCCAAGCTGGAGCTGATGATCGTGCAGGACATCTTCCTGACCGAAACCGCGAACTATGCCGACATCATCCTGCCCGCCTCGGCGCTGTATGAAAAGAACGGCACCGTGTCGAACACCAACCGCCAGGTGCAGCGGGTGCGTCCGGCTGTGACGCCTCCGGGCGAGGCGCGCGAGGACTGGAAGATCACGGTTGAGCTGGCGCAGCGCATTGGGCTGAACTGGGATTACACGGATGTGTCGCAGGTGTTTGATGAGATGAAGCTGACCATGGCGTCGCTCGACAACATTACCTGGGAGCGGCTTGAAACCGAGACGATCACCTATCCGTCGCTCAGTGAAACTGATCCGGGTCAGGCGATCGTGTTTGGTGATGGTTTCCCCCGTGCTGACGGCCGCGCGAAGTTCACCCCGGCCAGCGTGATCCCGCCGGATGAAGCGCCCGATGACGAATACCCAATGATCGCCACCACAGGCCGTCAGTTGGAACACTGGCACACTGGGTCGATGACCCGGCGCGCTACGGTGCTTGACGCGGTAGAGCCCGAGGCGAACTGTTCGATGAATCCGCGTCAGCTGAAGCTGATGGGGATCGAACCGGGTGAAACGATCCGCCTGACTACACGCCGTGGTTCGATCGAGATCATGGTGCGGGCCGATCGCGCGATTGCCGAGGATATGGTGTTCATACCGTTTGCCTATGTCGAGGCTGCGGCGAATATCCTGACCAACTCTGCCATCGATCCTTATGGCAAAATCCCCGAGTTTAAATTCTCGGCCATTCGCGTCGAAAAGATCGAGGATGCCATTGCGGCAGAGTAACCTTTCAGCCTGCTAAAACACATAGGGCGGCCCTAAATAGGCCGCCCTTTTGCGTGTCAAAGCTGGACTTTCGGCCCGCATGTCGCCTTGATGTATACGCCTGAACGAGGGGAACACAGATGGCGAACACGTCTTTGGGTGGACATGACGGTCCGTATCCGGCGCCGGTTGAAATCCGCGGAGGAGCGGTGGACCCCGCTTGGATCGACTACAATGGCCACATGAATGTCGGATACTACGGTGTGGCTTTCGACATGGCGCTTGAGATACTAATGGTGGATCACCTCGGGTTGGGGGAGCTGCAGGTCAACGCGTTGGGGCAGGGCCCGTACATCATCCAGTCGCACCTGCATTTTCTGCGCGAGATTACCCAAGACACGCAGTTCCACTTTCACTTTCGAATGTTGGACGCCGACCCCAAAAGAGGTCACTATTTTGCACAGATGATCTCGACCTCAGATGGTCATGTCTGCGCCACACAAGAGGCTTTGTTTATGAATGTCAGCCACGACACCGGTCGCTCGGTGGCCTACCCGGATTGGGCGGTGGCACGCCTGATGCAGATGGTCGAGGATCACAAGTCTTTGGAACCGGCGTCACAGATTGGTCAACGGATCGGAATTCGTCGCAAGTAGGGCCACGGTGACGCGAGCTTAATAGTCCCTTGCGAAAAACACACCGATACCTGTTTCACCTTTGCCATCGACCGTGCCTTTGATGGAAAAATTATCCGTGACATCCAGGTTCAGGTTCACCTCGGTATCGCCTTCGGTGTTCACCGTGAAATCCGTGTAAAGGTTGTCGCTAAGATACGCGCCAGCCCCCAAACGGCCTGCGCCGCCTTCGGTCGCGCCAATGTCGACCGTATCAAGGCCGGTGGATTCACGCAGCCCCTTGGTCGCGTCGCCGCCCGCGCCGCTGAGCTGTGCTAATGAGGCTGCCATCTGCGCGATCAAAAAAGGCGATATCTCAGAAAAGCGGTTCCCGAAAAGCAGCATGGCCAGCGCCTCTTCGGCGGGGCGTTCCGGATCCGAGAACACATCAACCTCGGGTGAATCCAGCGGGCCCGCGATTTCTATGGTAGCCGTGCCGTCAGACGTGCTGGCCGAGGACTCGAATTCAATATACGGCTTCAGGTCGCCCTGCAGGCTGACAATGCCTTTTGTCAGCTGCAGCCTGCGGCCCAGAATGTCAAAAGTGCCCCGGATCAGATCAATCTGTCCGGAGGGAACAACAGATGTTGTGGTACCGCCGATCACGATGCGGCCACCCAGTTCCGCATTCACGCCACGGCCTCGGACGAACACGGCCTTCGGGGCGACCAGACTGACATCCAGCGCGATGCGGGAGTCGCTTTTGGATCCTTCTTCCTTCACGACCAACTGCGCACGTTCACGAGTGACAAAGCCTGCACGGCTTTCGTCGACATGTTGGATCTCGGGGATTGGCGCGGCGCCCACTGCACCGGAGGCCGCTGCAAGATTGATGTTGGTTTCGGCAAAATTGATTTGCCCGGCAAGCGAGCTGTTTCCGGCCAGTGCTCCGGTCATGGCAATCTGGCCGTTCAGCGTAGTTTCGTACAACAACTTATCCGTCAGCACGAGGCTGTTGAGCTGCGTCGTGATCTGCGCATTGAAGGGCGGAGTTAGATCCACCGGCCCGCTGACTGTAAAACCGCCCCCGGCGCGTACACCGCCGTTCAGCGATATCGTTGCACGGCTTTGGGCCAGATCGACCGAGCCGCTGATCCCGGTTATGGTCTGACCGGCCGTTGGGATCGCGAAGGATGTGCCGGACGTCGTAATTGTTCCACTTAGCGACTCCAGCGCCGGCTGGCCCTTTAGCGCCAGATTGAAGCGGGCGGATCCGTCGATTTTGTTGGGAGTGACAAAGATGTTGGCGATGCCAAGATTGACCCCGCCTTGTGCCGTCAGATCCGCATTTCCGCTGGTTTCGTCAAAGGTGCCCGCCACATCGCTATTGATGCTGGCCGGGCCTTTGGCGTTGGCATCGATTGTCCAGACGCCATTGCTCCGCTTGGCATTTCCCGTGGCGGCAACGGTCCCGGGAAACTCTGGCGCAAAGCGTTCGATGCGATTGAGCTTGGCGTCAAAATCCAGATCAGCGGCCCCATCCGTGGCCACTGTTCCGGACAGGCTGACATACGAGCTATCAGGCCCTTGCAGTTTGGCTGTTCCCTCAAACCCGGAAGCGGAAGGCGCAACATTTGCATCCAGTTGCAACGGTCCAGACAAGGTGTTCGACAACCGCGCCAGATCATCCAGTTTGGCCGAAAAATCCAGCCCCCCAGATTGTCGATCCAACTGACCCGAGGCATTGGCCGACAAGGCCGTCCCATTCAGGCGAAAGTCGCGGATGTTCAGGCCGCTGTCCTTTTTCAATGCGTCGACCACCAGCGTCGTGTGTCCCTGAATTAGCTTGTCTAGTGTGGCAATGCCCGTTTGGATATCATTCGCGGTGACGTCGCCTTGGATGTCAAAAGTTTGGCTGCCTTTTGCGCCCTTGCCCAGAACATCACCCTTGATCGAGCCTGCCAGATCGCGCCCGGCAAGGCCGGACAGCACGGACAAATCCGGGACGTTCATGCTGGCCTGCCCGTCGACGGCCAGATTACCCGTTGGATCATCGATCGTAGCGTCGACCTGCGCCGTCAACGCTGATCCGTTCACGGTCGCCTGGCGAACCACAATCCTTTGCTGTGACAGGGCGCCGTCAAATTCGACCGATGTCTGGCCGGTCAGCAGCGGGTCGATCTCATCCATACCGGTTTTGATGTCACGTCCAGTGACGCTGGCGATGCCATCAAACTCCAGCGTTTGAACGGTGCCCATGCCGTCCAGTTTGGCCTGAACGCTGCCCCCCAGTTCGCGCTTCGCCAAACCAGAAAAAACCGAAAGGTCCGGTGCATTGACGCTGGCCTGACCATCGATGGAAACGTTGCCATCTGGTGTTGTGACCTTGCCGCTGGCCTTTGCGCTCAATGCCTCTCCGTTCACGGCAAATTCGCGTATTGCCACGCCGTCTGTATCGCGCTTTGCATCCAACGTGATTGTTGTTTCACCCGTGATCAGCGGATCGATATCGTCACGCCCGGTGGATAAATCACTGCCATTGACGGCAAGCCTGCCATCGAAGCTACCTTCAATCGGTGATCCGCTGCCTGTAACCTGCGCCGAGGCTTTCCCGCCCAGATCCAGCTTGGCCAGTTCCGAAAAACGCGAGATATCGGATGCTTCCAGCATGGCGGATCCGTCGATGTTCAGGCCGCTGTTCAATCCGCTGATCAGGGCGTCGACGCCCAACAGGAAATCCGACCCGATCAGTTCAAAGTCAGACAGGTTCAGAGACTGATCATCGCCATAGCCAAAAGTCCCATCCAAGGTGATGCGATCCCCAAGCGCCGAATTTAGGGCCGGGTCTGCCATGTCGATACCATCCAAAGCGGCCTGTAGATCACCGCTCACACTTACGTTGATCCCCTGATCCAAAACACCCTGCGCCGTTATCTGCGCGCGGTCCAGGTTGATGTTTTTGGATCGCACCGCATCGGCCGAAAGGTTCAAATCCCAAAGCCTACCGTTCTGCTGATCAAAAAGCGCTGAAATCTGGGCCGCTTCCACAGACGTGTCCCCTCCGGATACCGGCAAAACGACGGTTTCCCCATTGGGTGGTGTAATGCGCCCCTGCAGCGCAGCGACTTGAAGCGTGCCGCCAGCGCCCAGATTCAGATTGCCCTCCAAGCTCATGGCCTGAGAGGTGAACTTGAGATCATTGATGTCCAAGGCGCCATCCGGGTGGGTTTGCCCATCCACGAACAAGCTGGTTTCTTTGCCGAAGAACACGTCCATGTTTCTGGCTACAAAGGGGGTCAGATCGCCGCTGAGATCGGCTGTAAACGCGATCCCTTCGCCTTCGGTTCCATCGGGCTCAAGGGCCGAACGCAGACGCACCTGACCGCCAACGTATTCCTGATCGTTACTCGCCAGTCCGATGTCGGCGGTGAAATCATCGACAGGTCCGGACCCTTTGGCGGTTAACTCGATCGGAGGTTCATTGGGGATTTTCAGCGCGGTTGAGATCAATCCACCTGAAGATTCAATTACCTTCAGGTCCAGGTCAATCTGTCTGCTGGAGTTTTGAAATCCAGCAGCCAAGATTATTTCATCGCCGGCCCGATCCAAACGGGTAATGTCCAGATTGGTGTCCAGCTTGCCGTCGGCCAAAGACAGGTTGCCATTTACGGCAAGTTCGGCCGCCACACCGATCAAAGGCTGACCGAGTGCGAGTTCATCAATCCGGATCTCTCCGATTTCAATCGCGACGGGCAATTCCGGCAGTTGGAAAGGCTGTGTTTCAGCGGATGGTGGCGGTTCATCCGTTGTGGTGGTGCCTGGTGCACGGGCAATATCGATTTCTTGCGCTGTCAGTGTATTGACGGCGAACCGACCGCGGATCAGGCCCAATCTGTTCCAATCCAGTTCGGCATCCTTGATCGTCAACCATATGCCCTGGTCGTCAGACACCGTTATTTCCTGGATTGTCGCGCGAGAGCTCAGCGCCCCTTGCAGCCCTTTGACCGTGACGTTCTGATTATCCCCCGAGAGCGTATCCTGCAGGAACCGCTCGATCATGCTACCGCCTTGATCCTCTTGCGCGTGTACCACAACGGGGACGCAAGCCAGCGCGCCGATCAGAAGAGGGGTCGAAAGACGATGTATCAAAATGCCTGTCCAATGCCGATATAGAACTGCAGGCCGTCCCCGGTGTCGCCCTGAACGGGAACGGCAAGGTCAAGGCGCAGTGGGCCAAATCCACCCAGATCATATCTTACGCCAATCCCTGCGCCGGCGTGATCTTCTGCACCACTGCCAACAAATGACGATGTATCCACGATACCGTAGTCATAAAACCCGACCAACGACAGGCTTTCGGTGACCCTGCCGCGTACTTCACCGGAAAACCCAAGAAAGGATTTACCGCCGGCAGTCCCAGTACCCACCGGAATCCCGAGGCTCTCAAACGGTTGTCCGCGTACTGTTCCGGCACCACCGGAAAAGAACAGAAAGTCTGGTGTGACGCCATCTGCAGGCGGACCAATAACGGACCCCAACTGAACCCGTCCGGCCAGAACCAAATTCCCAGCTGTTCCAAAACTGGTATAGGCGCGACCATCAAAATATAGCCTGAGACCGGTGTCTGAACCGGAAAAGCCCACAAACGGCATCACCTGCGAGTCCAGATAGAAACCACGAGTGGCGCTGATCTTGCTGTCGCGTTTGTCCCATTCCGAGCGGAAGGGTAGGATGAAATACCGAAATTTACGCCCGTTGCCATAGGCGTCATCTGCATCAGACCACTGGAAGCCGGCCGATGCTTCGGCATAAAGTTGATCCGAAAACGTACGGCGTGCACCATAGGCCAGCGATGCCACTGTAACGTCGTAGTTTTCCGTGTTGCGCCGCTCTAGCAAAGTGCTCCAGAATGTGGCGTCATCGGGCCCCAGACGGTCGGGTTGATCCAGTCTCAGACCGATCCGGCCATCTATATCCTCGGCTCCGCCAATGTTGCGCACAGCAGCCTCAAAGCGTAACCGCTCGGCCCGCTTGAACATGTTGCGATGGGTCCAGGTTGCGGTGACATCGACGCCATCGCGCGACGCAAGCTCCACACCAAAGGTCAGACGGCGCTTGGGCAGATCTTCAAACGTTGCATCGAAATCCAGGGTGCCGTCCGGGTTGGCAGTTTCCCTTTCTTGCAAAGACACCACGTTGAATGTCCCGGTCCGGCGAAGCCGGGTGCCAACTTTCTGGATCTGTGCGGGCGAATACAATTCGCCGCTGGGAAATCCAGCGATCTTTTCGATTGAACGGTGACGGACATCCGTGTCGCCATCGATGAACATCCTGCCAAAGGTCAGCCTGCGATCGGGATCAAGGTTGATTTGCGCGTCAAGCTGCGCCTGCGCGTGGCGCGCGATGACCTTTTGCCCGGCCACACTTGCCTTGGCGTGACCTGCGTCCCTCCAACCCTGAACACCCGCAGATGCGGCTTCTTGAATGGCACCTGTCGTTGCTAGTTTGCCGGGCGCAAACTGCTCGGGCAGTACGGTGTTTGGGGCCAATGGTTGGATCGTGGCAGTTCCGAATTTGAATGTCGGACCGGTTTCGATGGTGATGACCGCACGATTGATTTGTGAGGGAACGCTGAGCGAGCTAAGCTCAGCGGCCTCCTGACCGTCGAGCTTGATGCTGACAACGGGGCTGAAATACCCTTCATCGTACAAAATCTGTACCAAGGTGCGATAGTCCGACAAGGCAGCAGACAGAATTTCCAGCGGCGTATCAAGTCCGCGGTTCTCGGCGGTCGCAACCGAAGATGTCTCTTCTAGCCGCTCGACCAGCTCCTTGGGTGCCCCTGGCGCCGTAAGCGTGGTTTCCAGGGCAGCCAGGCAGGTTGGTGCGAGAGCCATTACCGCTCCGATCATCCAGCATCTCAGAATGCCTGACGGCGTGCTCCCCTGCATCAAATAGCTCCAACTGTCCCTAGTCGAAATCAATTGTGCCGCGTTGTGATGTGATCGCAGCTCATTAAGCTTATGTTAGAGCATCTGAAACCCTTCGGGGAAAGGGTCTAAAAGTTTCCCCGGCCCATTTTAGGCCGAAACTTTGGTCGCGCTATAATCCGGCGTTTCGGACCCACCGTATGATGGCGTCGCGATCCTCTGGTTCCATATACGTAACATTGGCAGGGGGCATTGCGTGACTGACGCCAGCTTGCAAATAGATTTGCTTTGCATTTCTGGCAATGTCCGCCTCGGTTTCCAGCAAGACACCTTTGGGTGCCCACAGGATGCCTTCCCAAACCGGCTCGCGCGCATGGCACATGGAACAGCGCCCCAACACGACATCATGTGCTTCTTCGAAACCATCGGCTGAGGCGAAGCGTTGTTCAAACGGCGTCAGCGGCTGTGCTTCGGCTTCTTCCAGTGGTTTGTACATCGGCGCCGTCGACAGCCACATGATGGCTATGAACAAAAGCGCTGTGATCAGCCATGTCCAGGTCGGGTCGCCGCCGCGGGCGTGGCGGGTGTTGAAGTAGTGCCGGATAGTAACCCCCATCAGGAACACCAGCGCGGCTATGATCCAGTTGTATTGAGTCGCGAAGGCCAGCGGGTAATGGTTCGACAGCATCAGGAATACGACTGGCAGCGTCAGGTAGTTGTTATGAGTCGAGCGCAGCTTGGCGATCTTGCCGTATTTTGGGTCTGGTGTGCGCCCATTCTTGAGGTCATCCACAACGATCCGCTGGTTTGGCATGATGATGAAGAACACATTGGCCGTCATGATCGTGGCCGTAAACGCACCCAGATGCAGCATCATGGCCCGACCGGTGAAGATCTGGTTATAGCCCCAACCCATCGCAACTAGCAGTACGAACAGCAGCACCATCAACAGCGTAGGACGCTCACCCAATCCGGATTTGCACAGAAAATCATAGACCAGCCAACCCACCGTCAGAGAGACCGCAGAAATCAGGATGCCTTGCCACAAAGCGAGGTCGGCTTTCTGAGCGTCGATCAGGTACAGCTCGCCGCCAACCCAGTAGACGATCATTAGCAACGCCGCCCCGCTGAGCCATGTGGCGTAGCTTTCCCATTTGAACCATGTCAGGTGTTCGGGCATCCGTTCGGGTGCCACCAGGTACTTCTGGATGTGATAAAACCCACCACCATGGACTTGCCATTCCTCGCCATCCGCAGGCCCGGGGATGTCGCGGTTCAGACCAAGGTCCAATGCGATGAAATAAAAGGACGATCCGATCCATGCGATGGCCGTGATGACGTGCAACCAGCGCACGGCAAAGGCCATCCAGTCCCAGAACACGGCGAAGTCATACATTCAAGTGGTCTCCGATTGCGTGCCGCCACACTAGGCAAGCGCGTATTTGTTCGGTATTCCCGTAAATTGTCAAACTGTATCAAAAAAAACGAAAAGATGTCCTATCTAGATAACATTCGCACCTTCGTCAGGGTCTACGATCTGGGCAGCATGTCTGCGGCTGGCCGCGACCTGCGCATTTCGCCCGCCGTCACCTCGGCAAGGATATCACAGCTTGAGGATCATCTGAGTGTTCGGCTGTTCCAGCGCACGACCCGGAATCTGACGCCGACCGAACAGGGACGGGCGTTTTACCCCGGCGCTGTATCGGTTCTGGATGCAGTGGACGAGGCCGAGGCGAAAGTGGTGCATCTGACGGAAGCGCCGCGCGGCTCTTTGTTTGTGGCGGCTCCGTTTGGCGTTGGGCGTCGTCTTCTGGCGCCTCACGTACCTGATTTTCTGGCGCTTTATCCTGAGATTGACGTGCGACTACGGCTGACCGACCGATCGGTAGACCTGACGACCGAAGGGTTGGATTTGGCGTTTTTCATTGGCCAGCCCGAAGACAGCACGCTGCGCATTCGCAAGATTGCCGATTGCCAACGGGTGCTGTGTGCTGCGCCAGACTATGTGAAACGGCACGGCATGCCGCAGACCGGCGCCGATCTGATCTCAGGCAAGCATGAATGCCTGAACCTGAGGTTTCCGGGGGCGGCAGAGTTTCAATGGATGCTGGAAACGCCTGAAGGGCCCAAGAGGTTTGCGGTTTCGGGGCGCTTTGAATGTGATGATGGGGATGTGCTGACGGATTGGGCCCTGTCAGGCCAGGGCATCGCCCTGAAACCGGTGTTCGAGGTCGCAGACCATCTGAAAGCTGGCGACCTGATCCCGGTCGCGCCGCAATCTCCGCCTGTGCCGGTGCAAATGGCGTGCCTGTATACCCATCGCCGCCATCAAGACCCCAAGGCCCGGCTGTTTATGAATTTCATGATCGAGCTGATCCAAAAGGTGGTCAGCTCATCGGGTACATGAAACCTTAGCTACCGCGATAGGTCGAATATCCATATGGTGAAAGCAATAGGGGTACATGATAGTGCGCCTCGGCATCCGACATGCCAAATCGAATGGGGATCTGGTCCAAAAACAACGGTTCGTCTCCGGATTGACCCGAAGTACGAAGATAGTCTCCGGCGTAGAAAATCAGCTCGTAGGTGCCTGTCTTGAAGTCTTCCTGCGGAAATATTGGGCTGTTGGTGCGGCCATCCGCATTGGTCTGCACCTCTACAAGTTTCCGGTGGGAATTGCCGGTTACTCTGTAGAGTACGATTTTCATGCCCTCTGCCGGGCAACCTCGGGCGGTGTCCAGAACATGGGTCGTCAGAAATCCTGCCACGGTGGCCTCCTAATAGCTATGTATTTTCCTTTGCCACAGTGTGGGGCAAACATCAAAACTGTTGAAATGCCAAAAGAACCCGAAACACTGTTCGGATTGATTTGATAATCCTTCCCGGGTTTCTGCGCTATGGCAGTAACCAACGGACGAAAGAAAGGACGAAATCCGCGATGCAGCCTTCTCGTTACCCGCGTGACATGATCGGATATGGCGCCAAGCCGCCGGATGCGCAATGGCCGGGTGGCGCAAAGCTCGCCGTTCAGATCGTGCTGAACTATGAGGAGGGCGGCGAAAACTGTGTTCTGCATGGTGATGCCGCATCCGAGGCGTTTTTGTCCGAAATCGTCGGCGCCGCACCATGGCCCGAGCAACGTCATCTGAACATGGAATCGATCTATGAATATGGCGCGCGGGCCGGATTCTGGCGGCTTTATCGTCTGATGAAGGATCTGCCGATTACTGTTTATGGCGTGGCAACGGCCTTGGCCCGGTCGCCCGATCAGGTCGGCGCAATGAAGACCGCAGGATGGGAAATCGCCAGCCACGGACTCAAATGGGTCGAGCATAAGGACATGTCGAAAGACGATGAGCGTGCCCAAATTGCCGAGGCAATCCGCCTGCACACCGAAGTTGTCGGTGAACGTCCGCGTGGCTGGTACACCGGTCGATGCTCGGAAAACACGGTGACGCTGGCGGCTGAAGAGGGTGGGTTTGCCTATATCGCCGATACCTATGCCGATGACTTGCCCTATTGGACGCGTACGAGTGGTCGGGATCAGCTGATTGTGCCCTACACATTGGATTGCAATGACATGCGGTTTGCCACGCCTCAGGGCTTCAATGCGGGCGATCAGTTCTTTTCCTATCTCAAAGACAGCTTTGATACGCTGTATAATGAAGGCGAGGAAGGTGCCCCGAAGATGCTGTCGATTGGGCTGCATTGCCGCCTTATTGGCCGCCCCGGCCGGGTGATGGCGCTAAAGCGCTTTCTGGACTATGCGCGCGGGTTTTCGGATATATGGTTCGCAACGCGACTTCAAGTCGCGGAACATTGGGCGGCGACACATCCGCCACAAACACACCCCAAACCGTCACAGGTGAGCCGTTCGGATTTTGTCGCCGACTACGGGGGGATATTTGAGCATTCAGCCTGGATTGCCGAGCGTGCCTTTGACCTCGAACTAGGCCCCGCGCATGACACGGCAGGTGGGCTACACAACGCCCTAACACGTATGTTCCGGTCGGCATCCGAGGACGAAAGACTGGGCGTGTTGACGGCTCATCCTGACTTGGCAGGCAAACTGGCACAGGCCAAGCGATTGACTAGCGAAAGTACATCAGAACAGGCATCAGCCGGATTGGATGCGCTGACAGATGACGAACGCGCAACGTTCACCGATTTGAACCAGCGCTATACCGCAAAATTCGGATTTCCCTTTATCATCGCCGTTCGGGATCACGACAAAACCTCGATCCTTCAGGCGTTCCAACGCCGCATCGACCAAGATCGGACCACTGAATTCGCCGAAGCCTGCCGTCAGGTCGAGCGGATCGCTGAATTCCGGCTGCGGGATGTTTTGCCGTCATGAGCCGTCAAATCGTGACCGAACCGATTTCTGCAAACGCCTTTGCGCCTTTTGGAGATCTGATTGAAGTGTCCGGCACCCCGGACAAAATCATCAATCAAGGCCAATGCGGGCGCTACCATGATCGCGCGAGAATGAGCTTTGCAGAAGGTCGCGCTGGGATAAGCCTGTTCGACGCCAACCCGCGCAGTTTGCCCTACCGCCTTGATATGGTCGAACGTCACCCCGAGGGCAGCCAGGCCTTCATTCCCATGACCGAAAGCCCATTTCTGGTCATCGTGGCACTGGATGAGCAAGGCATACCCGGCCAACCCCGCGCATTTTTGACCAAGTCGGGCCAGGCGGTGAACTATCACCGTGGTGTTTGGCACGGCGTGTTGACGCCGCTTCACAGCCCAGGCCTGTTTGCTGTTGTCGACAGAATTGGCGAAGGCGCAAACCTTGAAGAATACTGGTTTGATACGCCCTACCAGGTCGTAGCAGAACCCAATGAAGCCGCAGGATAAGTGGCGATACCCCCGTGAACTCTGACAGAGAGGACAGTACTCATGGCTGAAACTTCCATAGGAACGCCCGAACAGCTTCGGGATCCGAATTATACCCCGGCCTTGCACAAAGCCATCCCGCTGGGCATCCAGCACGTGCTGGCGATGTTCGTTTCGAATGTGACACCCGCGATCATTGTCGCTGGGGCCGCCGGGTTCGGATTCGGATCAAACTCGCCCGATTTTCCTGAACTTCTGTACCTGATCCAGATGTCGATGCTGTTTGCAGGCGTTGCAACCTTGTTGCAAACAATCACATTGGGGCCGGTTGGAGCAGCACTGCCCATTGTTCAGGGCACAAGCTTTGCCTTTCTGCCGATCATGATTCCGCTCGTTGCGGGGAAGGGTGTCGACGGATTGGCCGCATTGTTTGGTGGCGTGATCGTTGGTGGCGTGTTTCATGCCTGTCTGGGGGCCGTCATCGGCAAGATCCGATTTGCATTGCCACCGCTTGTGACCGGCCTTGTTGTCACGATGATTGGTCTGGCATTGGTTAAGGTCGGCATCCAATATGCGGCCGGCGGGGTGCCTGCCATCGGAACGCCGGAATATGGGTCCATGTTGAACTGGTCAGCCGCAATGGTTGTCGTGGTCGTTACACTGGGGCTCAAGTTCTTTACCCGCGGGATGCTTTCAGTTTCTGCTGTTCTGATCGGCCTGGTCGTTGGTTACGTCTACGCCCTGATGGTTGGCATGGTGACATTTGAAGCCATCGGAACCAGTTGGAGCCGGGCCTCGGCCTTCGCCCTGCCGGTGCCGTTCAAATACGGGTTCGAATTCTCATTTGCGGCCGTCATTGGGTTTTGTCTGATGGCATTCGTATCTGCCATTGAAACAGTTGGCGACGTGTCCGGTGTTACCAAGGGCGGGGCCGGGCGCGAGGCGACGGATGATGAGATTTCCGGCGCGACCTATGCCGACGGTTTTGGCTCGGCGCTTGCCGGTGTGTTCGGCGGCTTGCCCAACACGTCCTTCAGCCAGAATGTCGGCCTGATCGCCATGACCGGTGTCATGAGCCGACATGTCGTGACAATCGGCGCATTGTTCCTGATCCTTTGCGGCCTTGTCCCAAAAGTGGGCGCGATCATCCGAACCGTTCCGATCGAAGTGTTGGGCGGCGGTGTCATCGTCATGTTCGGAATGGTTGTAGCAGCGGGTGTTTCAATGCTGTCCGATGTCGACTGGAACCGGCGCAATATGGTTATCTTTGCCATTTCACTGTCCATCGGGTTTGGGTTGCAGCTTGAACCGGATGCCGTGCAACACTTGCCCGATACACTGGGCATTCTGATGAAAAGCGGCCTGCTTCCCGCGGCATTAATCGCCATCGTGCTGAACCTGGTCTTGCCAGATGAGCTGTCAGATGAGGCGACCGAAGAGGTTTCAGGCGGCCTGTCCGGGCATGGGGCCGGTAGCTTGCCGAAAGAACACTAGGCGCTTGGTAACGGATCGCAACGCAACGCGGGTGCGTTGCGATCTGATCAGGCTTTGGCCATCAGGCGGGCGACATCAAGCATGCGGGCAGAAAACCCCCACTCATTGTCGTACCAGCCAAAGACGCGGATCTGACTGTTCCCGACCATCCGCGTTTCAGGGCCTGCGATCACCAGGGATTCCGGGCGTGCACGCAGGTCCGAAGATACAAGCGGCAGATCCGTCCACCCCAGAACCGGCGAGGTCGCAATGGCTTCGCGGAATTGGGCGTCGAAGGCTTCAGCGGTCATTTCCCGTTCCAGTGTGATCACAAGGTCAACGGCGGAAACGCTGGCGGTTGGAACGCGCACTGCCGCACCCGAGATACGCCCGGCCAGATGCGGCAGAACCAAATCAATCAGATGGGTCGCGCTGGAGGTCGTCGGCACCATCGACAAGGCTCCGGCGCGGGACCGGGCAAGATCTCCGCGTGGGGCGTCTACCATCGGTTGGCTGTTGGTATAACAATGGATGGTGGTCATATGGCCCGAGGCCACGCCGCCGATCTCATCCAGAACTCTCACCAGTGGCGCCAGCCCGTTGGTCGTGCATGAGGCGTTGGATACGATACGCGCGCTGCCCAGCTCGTCTTCGTTGGCACCAAGAACGATTGTCACTTCAGCAGCTGGTGAGGGGCCCGAGATCAGGACTTTGCCCACGCCTGCGGTCAACCCGCGACGCGCCACGTCCGAGCTGCGCGCGACCCCGGTGCAATCCAATATCACATCCACCCCTCGCAAATCGACCAGTGCCAGATCTGCGCTTTGGGTCATCGGAATTGCGCGGCCGTCCACGACCAATGCCGCATCGCCTTCGGCCACGTCCCCGGGGTAGGGCCCGAAGGTGCTGTCGTACTTGAACAGGTAGGCACAGGTTTCCAGCGGTGCGATATCATTGACCAGCACCAGCTCAATATCCGACCCCTCCGGCAAAGCCAAAACTTGCCGTAGGATCGTGCGGCCAATACGGCCGAATCCGTTGATCGCGAGTTTCATGCGCAAGCTATGGCAGGCCGTCGGAGCGACCTCAATGCCCGATCTGATGAGGGGTCAGTTGCAACTGACTTGCGAGAAAAACTGACCCGAGATGTTTTGGTACATGCTGGGCACGACAACTCTGCAGCCCGTGGCTTGCTGAATCGCGGCAATGGCCTGAATAGTGCGCAGACGCGGCGGTGGACCAAACGGGTTCAGGTTGTTGTTGTCACGTGTGGCGCGAAAAGTAACTGGTGCGTCCGAGATCTGCGTGACGGCCCATGTGCGGCTCATGACAAAAACGGATTTGGTTTCCTCTTTGGCTGCAGCGGGCGCTGCATCAAGTGTTGCAAGACCAAGCAAAGCCATCAGGGCAACCGTTGTTCCACGCAGTAACATCAAACTATCTCCAGTGCTAAAAACACTTTTATTTCATCAGATTCACTTGGTCCTGTGAAGCCCTGACACAGCAAATACCAATGATGTGTTCAATTGCTCATTAGCGCTTTGACAGTGACAAGGGCATGTGGCGGTTCACGTCTTTGTACAGCAGGTACCTAAATCGTCCTGGACCGCCTGCGTAACAGGCCTGCGGGCAAAAGGCGCGCAGCCACATATAGTCACCGGCCTCAACTTCGACCCAATCCTGATTGAGCCGGTAAACCGCCTTCCCTTCAAGCACATACAGCCCGTGCTCCATGACATGGGTTTCTGCAAAAGGGATCACGCCACCGGGCTCGAAGGTGACGATGTTTACGTGCATGTCATGACGCAAATCCTGAGGGTCGGCGAAACGGGTGGTGGACCATCGCCCGTCGGTGCCGGGCATAGGAATCGGCGCGACGTCCCGCTCATTCGTTATGATCGGATCCGGTTCGGACAGGCCCGGAACGGCATCATAGGCCTTGCGCAGCCAATGGAACCGGGCGGTTCCGTCTGACCGATTGTGCAACGTCCAGTCGCTACCGGGCGGAATATAGGCGTATCCCCCTGTATCCAGGAGGTGAGGCGCGCCATTAACGGTCAGCGTCACTTCACCTTCAACGACGAACAGAACCGCCTGCGCATTAGGATCAGTGTCTGGCCGGTCGCTGCCGCCACCGGGCTGAACCTCCATAATGTATTGTGAAAACGTCTCGGCAAACCCGCTCAGCGGACGCGACAGAACCCAGAGGCGCGTGTTTTCCCAGAACGGTAGGTAGCTGGTGACGATGTCACGCATTGTTCCCTTCGGAATCACGGCATAGGCGTCGGTGAACATGGCGCGGTCCGTCAAAAGCTGATCCTGGCTGGGATGTCCGCCTTTGGGGGCGTAATAGGTTGGATGTGTCATGACATGCCTCGGGGTCGTTTTAGGGCACTATGGGGGGAAAGACCTGACGCTCCTAGTCAGTGCCTTGCGATAGGTTTGTTCGGGATAATTTGAAGGTAGGCGAGCTGGGGGTTGGCCCTGCGCCCACCGGAGTATATCGTCGGGATCAAACGGATTTCATTTTAGCGAGGCGCGCATGACCACCCGATATTCTTTGACTGCGGCGGTACTAAGTCTGGCGCTGTTTGTTGGGGCGGCGCATGCCAAGCCGCTCTCTCGGATCATCGCTGAAATGGGCCTGACGCCGTCAGATTTCGAGGTGGTGAATGCAGCCTCAAACACGCTTCTGTCGAACGGCACTCCCAGCGTGGGAAAGGAACAATCCTGGGTAAATGAGGCAACAGGGTCCAAAGGAACAATCCGGGTTGGAAATGTTCAGGGAAACTGTGTCGAGCTGCAGCATGCTATCCACCCCGAAGGCGCCGATCAGACCCGTGAAATTCGGACGCGCCGATGCCAGGATGCCAGCGGCAATTGGATGATGGCGCCCTGATCTTACAGGATCAGTAGCCTTTGCTTCGATCCACTTCGTGCATCAAGGGCGACCCGGTGGTCAACCTTTGGAAATTCTCTGCCACATCTGACAACGCATCGCCCAGATGCCACCCCGAAACATGTGGGGTGATCGTGATAGAAGGGTGCCGCCACAACGGGCTGTCTTTGGGCAGGGGTTCTTCGCAGGTCACATCAAGAACCGCGTGAGCAAGCGTGCCCTGATCCAGCGTTGCGATCAGGGCCTGTTCGTCAATCAGATCACCACGACCGGCGTTCAGCAACTGGCTTCCGGGTTTCATCGCAGCCAGCATATTCGCGTCGAACAGGTCGATGGTTTGTGGCGTGGAGGGTAAGATCGCGCAAACATGATCACATTGATCCAACATACCGGGCAGGGCGCTTTCGCCATGCAAACAGGTGATGCCATCGATCTGTTTGGGTGACCGGCTCCAACCCATGACCTGAAATCCGACGGCATGAAGCATGCGTGCCGTGCGGCTGCCGATATGGCCCAGTCCCAAAACGCCAACCACTGTTTCCGGCGTAAACGTTGGGGCCTTGGGCTGCCATTCTGCCCGTTTTTGGGCTGCCTCATGAAACGCCATATGCCTCTGAGCGCGCAGAATATAGGCCAAAAACCACTCGGCAATTCCCTGCGCAGGCGCATCGGGCCTCAGCCGTGCGATGCGGACGTGGCTTGGAAGATCAGGATTCCCGACAATCGTTTCCACGCCAGCCCCAAGTTTTTGAACAAGTTTCAGGTTGGGCAGATCACCCAGACGGTCTGCCTTGAGATCTACAACCGCCATCATGGTGATGTCATTCGCGTTTCCGATTGTGTCGGGCGTGCGAACATCCGCATCCGGCATCTGGCGCATGACGTCGCGGGCGATGTCTGCGTCGTCTATCCAGTTCGACAATCCAGTGTCGATCAACAATGCCATTTGTATCCCCTGCTTAGAAAATGAATGTGGTGACGTCCCGTCACCTAGCTGGACAGCGTCATGAGAGTTAAGCCATCCTCAATCGCAAAGGTACAGTCCGGTTTCGGTACTTCAGGAGGAATTTTCATGAATATGTCGTTTGTTCTGCGCGAGGAAAACCGCGCGCTTTTGCAACGCGTTGCCGGTATGGTCCGGGACGAGATCATGCCGCTTGAAGAGGAGTATCAGGCCGAAATCGACAAAGGCGACCGGTGGCAATACACCGACCGCCAGGCCGAAATCCTTGAGGGTTTGAAAGCCAAAGCCAAGGCGGCGGGGCTTTGGAACTTTTGGCTGACAGACAGCGAGAGGGGATTTGGGCTGACGACGGTCGAGTATGCGTATTTTGCCGAGGAAATGGGCAAGACGCCCTTGGGTGCAGAGGTGTTCAACTGCTCGGCCCCCGATACCGGCAATATGGAAGTTTTTGAACGCTACGGTAGCGAAAAGATGAAGAAACAGTGGCTTAAGCCGCTGCTCGAGGGTCAAATCCGGTCTGCTTATTTGATGACCGAACCAGATGTGGCCTCGTCTGATGCAACCAATGTGGCGATGTCCTGTGTGCGGGACGGGGACGACTATGTGCTGAATGGCGAAAAATGGTGGTCTTCGGGCGCGGGTGACCCGCGATGCAAAGTCTACATTGTTATGGTCAAGACCGGCGGCGAGGAACAGCCCAAGCACAAGCGTCAGTCGATGATTGTGGTTCCTGCGGATGCTGCGGGCATCGAAATTCTGCGGCCGATGCAGGTCTATGGCCATGATGATGCCCCCCATGGTCATATGCATATCCGGTTCACAAACGTCCGCGTACCAGCTGAAAACATCCTGCTGGGCGAGGGGCGCGGTTTTGAAATCGCGCAGGGCCGTCTGGGACCGGGCCGTATTCACCACTGCATGCGTGCCATCGGACAGGCTGAAAGCGCGTTGGCCCAGATGTGCAAACGGTCCATGCAACGTGAGGCATTTGGCAAAAAACTGGCCCAGCTGGGTGCCAATTTCGACATCATCGCCGAATGCCGGATGGAGATTGAGATGGCCCGCCTGCTGTGTCTCAAAGCTGCTTGGTACATGGATCAGGGCGACGCCCGCGCGGCTGCCCCGTGGATCAGCCAGATCAAGGTGGTTGCACCTCGGGTCGCGCTGAAAGTCATCGATGAGGCCGTGCAGATGTTCGGCGGGCAAGGGGTCAGCCAGGATACACCTTTGGCGACGGCATGGACCCATGTACGGACGCTGCGGTTGGCGGATGGACCGGATGCGGTGCATCGCCGCCAGGTGGCGCGGGCCGAGTTGAAAAAGCACACGCAGGAAAAAGTCTGAGACATCGCGAGAATGCAAACTGACAAACGGATGCAGTCCTACTTTCGACTTCGCTCTGATGGGGCGTTTATTGGCAATGATCCCGTGCGCGGGCCTTGGTCTGCCGATCATTGCCATGCGGGGCCGGTGGCCGGCCTGATCGCACGCGCCGCTGAAACTGAGGTTGGGCCCGAGAAGATGTTGACCCGTCTGACGGTCGTTTTGTTGCGGCCGCTGCCATTGGCAGGTTTGCGGGTCGCGGCTGAAACCACGCGTCACACCAAAACCTTGGCGACGACCCGTGTGACGGTTCATGATCTGGACGACACGTTGTGCTGCACCGCGACCACGATGCACCTGGTACGTAAAGACTTGGGTCGCGTTCCAATTGTTGTGACCAAAAAACTCAGCGTCAACGATACCGTGGATGGTCCTTTCCCAATCGGTCAGATGCGGCACGATTTGCCCGGCTTTGCCCATTTCGTTGACGTCGTTTACCCCGAGGGCGGCAATCAAGGTCCTGGTCCCAAAACCATTTGGATGCGCGCGCCATCGCTTCTGGACGGGGAAACACAGTCGCCCATTCAATCGATGTGTCCGCTTGCCGATTGCGGCAATGGGATCTCTTGGAATGTTCCGCCGACCGAAATGGGGTTTATGAACACCGATCTGACGCTGCATATTCATCGCGAGCCGGTTTCCGACTGGTTGGCCTCTGACTCTGTTTCGCACTGGCAATCATCGGGCATCGGCATGTCGCAATCCGTCCTCTATGACACACAAGGACCTGTTGGGACCGCGTTACAGACACTGGTGTTGTTCCCGTCAGCCTGAAGTGGTCGGCTGGTTTCTGCAATTTGATCGTGAAACGCATTGCTGTTGGCAGACCGAAAACCTATCTTGCGGCCATGCGTTGGCTGACCACCCTTTTAACCTGTTGCCTGCCGATCCCGGGCTTGGCGCACCCGCATGTCTTCATTGACACCGGGCTAGAGTTCATTGTGGACGAGGCCGGCCAGCTAACCCATATCCGCGTGTCCTGGGCGTATGATGAGCTGTTTTCACTTTTGACCCTGGAAGACATGAAGCTGGATCAGGATTCCGATGGTGTTCTAACAGAAGCCGAGGAGAGGTTCCTGACAGGCTTCGACGCCGAATGGATCGAAGGATACAACGGTGATCTTGTAGTTACCGCTGGTGGTGCACCGGTTTTGTTGTCCGGTCCGCTCGAACCGCACGCAACCACCGAAGATGGGCGCATCGTGACCACTCATGTGCGGGCGGTAGAGGGTGGACCTGTTTCCGCGAATGCGCTGGTGGCCAAGGCCTTTGATGAGACCTATTACACTGCTTATGAAGTGACCCGTCCCGTTACGGTTTCTGGACCCAACTCTTGCCAGCTGGACCGGTTGGATCCTGATATTGATGGGCAATTGGCGCAGATGCAGGCCTTTCTGCTGACATTGGATGCCGACTACGATCTTGAAGAAAACGATATCCCGCTGGTCGGGGAGAATTTTGCGACCGAGATACGCCTTTCATGTCCAGATACCTGATTGTACCGGTCGCAATTGCGTGTGCTCTGCTGCTTTGGTTCTGGGGCAGCGGCGGGTTCGACCATCTGGCAGCTTGGGCTGCCGGTGAGCAGCGAGAGTTTCAGAACCAGATCGCCCGATCACTGCGCGCCGCACGCGCAGAACAGCCCGAAGCGGTCGCAACCCTGCTGACCGTGTGTTTTGCCTACGGCTTTTTCCACGCCATAGGCCCCGGGCACGGAAAGGTCCTGATCGGAGGGTACGGCCTTGGCCGTCGGGTCGCATTCTGGCGTCTGTCTGCTATCAGTGTTTTGTCCAGCCTGGGGCAGGCGGTAACGGCTATCGTGTTGGTCTATGCAGGCGTCCTTGTGTTCCAGATGTCCCGGGAAAGCATGGTTGGCGCAACCGAAAAGGTCATGGCCCCGGTTAGCTATGGGGCGATTGCGGTGATTGGTCTTTGGCTGGTGTTTCGGGCCGTGCGCAGTTTTTTAAGGCGGCATCGCACCGACGCATCCCACGCACATCACGATCATCATCACCACCATGATGACGTCTGTTCAGATTGTGGTCACCGCCACGGCCCAAGCGCCGAGGATGTTGCGAATGTCGGAAGCCTGCGCGAAGCCATAGCCCTGATCGTTGGCATCGCCGCCCGCCCCTGTACCGGAGCACTATTTGTTTTGATCCTCACCTGGCAGATGGGCATTGCGATGGTTGGCATTGCGGGAACCTTTGCCATGGCGCTGGGCACGGCAACCGTTACAACGTTGGTGGGCTGGACGTCCTTTGGATTGCGTGGCGGACTGTTGGCGTCTGCATCGGCCACGCGGTTTGCCTCGGTTCTGGCACCGACAATCGAGTTGGTGGCCGGTTTACTGATCGTCGTTATCGCCGGAGGTTTGTTGCTGCGTGCGCTTTGATTCAGTCAAAGACCGGGTCTGGATATCCAACGCATGCCAGATACAAGCCTTGCGGTGGGCAAACCGGACCACAGGCCGCACGATCAGCGGCTTCTAAAGCATCGCGCACATCATCCGGGGACCATGCGCCCGCGCCAACCCGCTCTAACGTTCCTACAAAACTGCGGACCTGATTATGCAGGAAGGACCGCGCGCGTACGTGGAAATGAACCTCGGGCCCTGAAAACCCCTGAACCAGTTCGACATGCAACGCGTCCAGCGTTTTGACAGGGCTTGCCGCCTGACAAATGGTCGAGCGGAAGGTGGTAAAATCATGTCGCCCGATCAACATATCTGCGCCAGCCTGCATTGCGTCGACATCCAGTAAATGATTGATCTGCCAGACCTGCCCTTTGTCATGTGTCGCCGGTGCGCGGCGCATCAGGATGCGAAACAGGTACTGCCGTTCCAGTGCAGAAAACCGGGCATGCCAGTCGTCATCGACCCGCGCCGCCTTCACAATGGCAATCGGTTGAGGCTTGAGATGGTAATTCAGCGCCTCGGACAGGCGGAACGGGTCCCAATCCTTGATCAGATCACAATGCGCGACTTGCCCAAGCGCGTGAACGCCCGCATCCGTGCGACCGGCGGCGGCTATGGTGTGCTCTCCGGGTTGGATACGGGACAGGGCCTGCTCAATGGCACCTTGCACCGATGGCTGTTCCTTTTGCCGCTGCCATCCGGCATACGGCTCTCCTTGGTATTCGACTTTCAGTGCGTATCTGGGCATGGGCCGCTGGTACAGCGCGGCGCGCAATCGGGCAAGGGGGGCAAAAGCTCTGGCATGTCCTGCGGGCGCTACCTATCTTAGGTAAAACAAAAATTGCGGGGCGGCGGCTTGGTCATCTCATCATTGGCAGACAGTCTTGTACGCGGGGTGGAATCCGTGGGGGATCGTGTGTCCGAGGCATTCTTTGAGCCCGTCATTCGCTTGGGCGTGACCGGGTTGGCGCGGTCGGGCAAGACGGTGTTTATCACTTCTCTGGTTGCCAATTTGTTAGACCGGGGCCGGATGACCGGCCTAGTTGCGCAGCAAGAGGGACGGATCAACGCCGCGTATTTGCAACCACAGCCAGATGATACAGTGCCACGATTTGACTACGAATCCCACTTGTCAGACCTGACCGGTCCCGAACCGCATTGGCCTGACAGTACGCGCGCTGTGTCTGAACTGCGTCTGTCGTTTAAGGCGCGTCCTGCGGGACTGTTGGCCGGGTTGCAGGGGCCGCGCACCGTACATCTGGATATTGTTGACTACCCGGGTGAGTGGTTGTTGGACCTGGCGCTGCTGGACAAGCCATACGAAGAGTGGTCACAGGAAACGCTGGCGCGCATTGAAACCCGTGCCGAAGCGGCTGAGTTTCTGCAAACGGTTCAGTCTGTCGACCCTGCGGGCGCACATGATGAACCTGCCGCACAAGCACTGGCTGTCGCGTTCACCGCCTATTTGAATACTGCTCGCGAGGCTGGGTTTTATGATTGCACGCCGGGTCGTTTCCTGTTGCCCGGTGACTTGGCCGGGTCCCCGGTTTTGACTTTTGCGCCATTGCCGATCTCTGGCCCATCGCGCCGCCGAACCTTGCAACGCGAGATGGAGCGGCGGTATGAGGCGTACAAGTCTCGGGTTGTGAAACCATTTTTTCGGGATCATTTCGCCCGGATCGACCGACAGGTCGTGTTGGTGGACGCGCTGGGCGCGATTCACAAAGGGCCGCAAGCTGTCGAAGATATGCGCCGGGCTATGGCCGATATCTTGTCGGCTTTTCGCCCGGGGCGAAACGCATGGCTCAGCCAGCTATTGCTGGGCAAGCGGGTCGAGCGTATCCTGTTCGCCGCCACCAAAGCTGATCATCTACATCACCTGCAACACCCCCGGTTGACCGCGATTATGGAGGCGCTGACCCGAGATGCACGCGACCGTGCGAGTTTTGCGGGCGCCGAAACGGCGGCCTTGTCACTGGCATCATTGCGCGCCACCACCGAAGAGATGCGTAGCCACAATGGATCTGAACTGCCTTGCGTTCGGGGCACGCTCCTCGACAGCGGCAAACCCGCCGCGTTTTACCCCGGTGAGTTGCCGGACGATCCGTCGCATCTTCTTAGCCCGGCCCGAAACGGAGCATCCACCTGGTTGGATGACGACTATGGATTTATGGCCTTTGCGCCAGCCAATTTGACCCTGCGCCCCGGTGATGGTCCGCCGCATATCCGGCTGGACCGCGCGGCTCAGTTCTTGATCGGAGATCGATTGTGACCGTGATCCTCCGACCCGCGCGCAGCACGGATGCTGGGGCCACTGGCACGATTCTGCACGGGTTCGCCAAAGAAAACGACTGGATGCCCGAGCTGCATAGCTGCGCCGAGACCATCGCTTTCTGCGGCAGAATGATCGACCTGAATTGGGTCACCGTGGCCGAAACGGATGCCGGCGTGGTTGGGTTCTTGGCACTCAACGGCGCGGAAATCCATTCGCTCTATCTGACTGAGACCGCGCGCGGGCAGGGGATCGGGCGACAATTTCTGAACCACGCCAAATCCCAGCACGCGCAGCTTAGCCTGTTTGCGTTTCAAGCCAATGAAGCCGCATGCAGGTTTTACCTAAGACATGGATTTGACGAGGTCGCGCGCGGTGACGGGACCGACAATGACGAAAATCTGCCCGACATAAAATACGCATGGAGTAGCAAGGGGTTGAATGATGGCTAAGGGCCCGGTTGTGATCGATCTGGAAGCCGACGAGCCGGCAACGGACGTCTCGCGGGCGCCGCCGGTTCCCGATATTGCGCAGCCGCAGGGGCAAGCGATGCAGAGCGCTGCGCGCTTGGCTGCCCGCAAACCTTCGGCCCTTGCAAAGTGGTTCTGGGGATTGGCTCTGGCTGTCATCGGTGCCGCTGTGTCTGTTGCCGCTTGGGATTTCGCGACGTCGTTGGTCGAACGTGCACCTGTTCTGGGGTGGCTCGTGACGGGGTTGATTTCGGCGCTGGTGCTGGTCGCGTTGATCATTGCGATCCGCGAATTGGCTGCGATTGGGCGCCTGTCCCGGGTGGACGGAATGCGTCGCGCCGCTGATGCAGCCCTTGCCGAGGCCGACTTGGCGCAAGCGCGCGCGGTCACGACCCGCTTGATTGCGTTCTACAAGGGCCGCGAGGAAACGCGCTGGGGCCGCGACCGTCTGGTCGAACGAATGCCTGAACAGTTCGATGCGTCTGGCCTGCTAAGCCTTGCTGAAGATGAGTTACTTGTACCCTTGGACGCCGCCGCCAGCCGCGAGGTTGAGGCTGCGGCACGTCAGGTCGCAACCGTGACAGCCCTTGTTCCTTTGGCCTTGGCAGACGTCGTCACCGCCTTGGCGGCGTCGTTACGCATGATCCGGCGGGTTGCCGAAATCTACGGTGGACGGGCTGGGTTTCTGGGCAGCTGGCGACTGACGCGGGCGGTCTTTGTACATCTGGTGGCCACCGGAGCTGTGGCCGTTGGGGACGACCTGCTGGAACCTGTGCTCGGCGGGTCTGTCCTGAGCAAACTGTCACGTCGGTTCGGAGAAGGCTTTGTAAACGGGGCCCTCAGCGCCCGTGTTGGCGTCGCTGCCATGGAGGTTTGCCGACCTCTGCCCTTCTCGGAACGGCACAAACCATCGACACGCGGGATGGTCAAACGCGCCTTGCAGGGCTTGTTCTCAAAAGGTTGATTCAACGCAAAGCCACCGGAGCCGCTTCGTCGCACACTTGGTGTGACAGAGGAGCGAGCCATGACGGAACACGGTCACAGCCAGCAGGAAATCAAAGCCCGGATCAATGACCCTGAGGGGCGCGGCGTGTTACGGGATGTGGTCTATGGAGGAATAGACGGATCTGTGACCACATTCGCAATCGTGGCCGGCGTCGCCGGAGCCGGTCTGTCTCCATTCGTCATCGTCGCGCTGGGTTTGGCAAATGTACTGGCCGATGGGTTTTCCATGGCTGCAGGGAACTATTCGGGCACCAAGGCCGAACTGGACAATATCCACCGTATCCGAGCGATCGAAGAACGACACATCAGCCTCTATCCTGACGGTGAGCGAAACGAAGTGCGTGAAATCCTCGCGCAAAAGGGATTGTCGGACGACGTTCTGGATGATGCCACCACGGCGATTACGGCCAACCGCGAGAACTGGATCAACCTTATGATCGAAGGGGAGTATGGCTTGGGCAGCGTTGACCCGCACCCGATCAAAGCCGCGCTGGCCACCTTTGGTTCGTTCTTATTGGCGGGCCTGATTCCTCTTATGCCGTTTTTGTTGTCAGTCGAGCGGGCCTTCGCCACTTCCGCATGCATGACGCTGGTAGTTTTCTTTGCTATCGGTGCCCTGAAAAGCCGATGGTCGCTCGCACCGTGGTGGCGATCTGGGATCGAGACGTTGCTGATCGGTGGTCTGGCCGCGTCGATCGCGTATCTGGTCGGATCTCTATTCCACCCGTAATTTGTCGCAGGTGACAGTCTCGGCTGGCGCGTGAGAGCCAATCGGATACTGTGACAAAAACAGGTTTGATTGGCGATGTCGCTACAGGAGCTAAACGGAAGAAACGTTCTGGTTTTGGGCGCTTACGGGTTCATTGGTGCCGCTGTTGTGCATGCATTCCAGGCGCAAGGCGCTGTGGTTTGCGGGTTGGTACGCAGCCTGCCCACGGGCGCCAAGGTTTTGCCAGGCATCGCATTGAAACAAGGGGACCTGCGCAACTTGGTGCAGCCCGACGCTTGGCGGGACATCCTTTCAGGCGTGGATGTTGTGGTCAACTGCGCAGGTGCATTGCAGGATGGTGGTGATGATGATCTGACGGCTGCTCATCACACGGCAATTGCCGCTTTGGGGCAGGCCTGCGCACGTGATGGCATCGCGATTGTCCAGATCTCGGCCATCGGTGCCGAGGAAAACGCGGATACGCATTTCATGCGCTCAAAAGCTGCAGGCGATGCGGCTCTGCGGTCGGCTGGCGTTGCGCTTTGGGTGCTGAAGCCCGGGCTTGTTATTGGACAATCGGACTATGGTGGAACCGCTTTGCTGCGGATGTTGGCGGCCGTCCCATTCGTGCAGCCACTGGCCTATCCGGATACTTCGGTGCAATGCATCGGAATGCCAGACCTGTGCGATGCAGTGCTGCGTGCGGTGGCTGGGCAATTGCCTCAGGGCACCTATGATCTGGTCGAGGATGAGCCACACACTTTGTTCGACGTTGTGGCAGCCACACGCGCTTGGCTGGGTTTCCGGCGCGCGGGGATCAGTGTGACGATTCCTCGGGTACTAACCCGAGCCGTTGCGGCGATTGCGGATGCTCTGGGCAGATTGGGCTGGCGCTCTCCGTTGCGGAGCACTGCAATGACCATCATGACAAAGGCTGTGATCGGAGACCCGGCGGCCTACAAGGCAGTAACCGATCACCCGGTCGCCTCGTTGGGCGATATCTACGCATCATTTCCCAGCGCCCGTGAACACCGTTTGACCGCACGGATCACGTTACTGATGCCCCTGGTTGTCGGTGTCCTTAGCGTTTTCTGGATATTGTCCGGGGTCTTTGGCCTGTTGGGGCTGGGTCAGGCGGCCGAGGTTTTGACAAGCGCAGGCTGGTCCCAGACTTTGGCGTCATTCAGCGTCGTGTTCTGGTCACTGGTCGATCTTGCCCTTGGACTGGCCATCTTGTGGCGACCTTGGGCCAGGCGAGCCTGTCTGGCCCAATTCACAGTGGCATCGATCTACTTGCTGGCAGCCTCGGGTACGGTGCCTGGCTTATGGCTTGATCCGCTGGGGCCTCTTGTGAAAATCCTGCCCGCGATGATGCTGTCCCTTGTCGCAATGCCGATGTTGGAGAGCCGCTGATGGACCCAGATCTGATCCTGCGGTGGCTGCATGTCATCGGCGCCTGCGTGTTGTTGGGCACCGGTGCTGGCATCGCATTTTTCATGCTGATGGCGCACCGCACGTCTGATCCGCGCATCATTGCCCACACCGCTGGCATTGTTGTATTGTCGGACCTGCTGTTTACGACGACGGCCGTCATTCTGCAGCCCATTACCGGCACTCTTCTGGCGTGGAACTTGGGTTGGTCGCTGACCGAAGGCTGGATCGCGCTGTCACTGGTGCTGTACGTATTGACCGGTCTCTTCTGGTTGCCGGTGGTTTGGGTGCAAATTCGGCTGCGAAAATATGCGCAGATCGCGGTCGATCAAGGTACGGCGATGCCCGAACAGTATGGCCGGTTGTTCCGACTATGGTTTGCCTGCGGCGTTCCGGCCTTTTTGGCGGTGCTTATTATCTTGTGGCTGATGTTGGCGCGGCCGGCGATTGCCATTTTCTAGCGTGATCATGCAACAGTATGAACGACTACGGGTTTCCTGACTGTCGTCCGTCCTTTGACCGCGCTAGCGTGTGGCCAATTGCCGAACGGAGGGTCACTTGGAATCACTGCTTGTTCTTGTCGGTCTCATTGTACTGGCTATTCCGGTGACAATCATTGTGCTGCTGGTCGGACAATCCCGTTTGCGGCGCCGGGTTGAGACGTTAGAGGCGCAGATTGCCAATTTGCCAACGGAGGTCGTTGGCGAAGACCTAAAGCCGACCCTGAAAGCGCAGCCTGCCCAAACGCCGGTAGAATCCGAAGATCGCAAGGCCGGGCCTTGGTCCCCGCCCAAGGCAGAGTCCACCGAAACCCCTGCGGACATGGCTATGGCAGAGCCCACGGAACCGTCCCCGGCTGTTGTATTCCGGCGGGAACGGATCGCAGCGCTGGGCGCGTGGCTGCGCGAGAATTGGTTTTACGCGGTGTCCGCGCTGTCACTGGCATTGGCGGGCATCTTTCTGGTGCAATACGGGGTGGAAAACGGGTTGTTGCCACCGGCCGCCCGTGTTGCTGCGGCCCTGGCGTTTGGTGTTGCCCTGATCGGTGCCGGAGAGTTTTTGCGCCGCAGGTTCGGGGACGGAGAAGACTCGGCGACGGCCTATTTGCCCTCGGTCTTTTCTGGCGCTGGTCTTGTAACCTTGTTCGGCGGCATTCTGGCCGCGCGGCAACTTTATGATCTTATCGGTCCTGAAACTGCGTTAATCGCGCTTGTTTTGGTTGCTTTGATTGGCCTTGTCTTTGGCTGGTTTCATGGCCCGCTTCTGGCCGCCGTTGGTCTGATCGGTGCCTTTGCAGCCCCTTTTCTTGTTGGAGGCGCATCAGAGGATCCGACATGGTTATACGGCTACTTCTTTGTCATCGCTGTTCTTGGGTTGGGTGTCGATACAGTTAGACGCTGGGCCTGGGTTTCGGTTCTGACTCTATTCGGCGCATATTCCGCATGTCTGTTGGTGGTTTTGTCCTCGCCCCTGACGGAACCGGGATATCTGACCTCTGTGGGGGCGCTGGCCTTGATTGCCATTGCGATTCCGGTTCGCCGGGTTTGGCCGGATCATGCAGGCCCAATGATTGTTGAAATGCTCCGGCGCCAAAAAGGCGCACCATGGCCAGAATTTCCAACCCGCCTAGCATTCGCTGCAGCGACGGCTAGCTCTGTCATTCTGTCAGTCCATTGGGCGGATTCAGCCGGAGAGTTTTGGCTGGGGGTTTGCCTTCTGGCTGGTCTGACGCTGGCCTTGATGCTGTGGGCGCGGGACGCACGTGCCCTTCAGGACCTGACGGTTTTACCTGCGCTGGGTCTGATCTGGTTTGTCTTGCGGCACGGTCTGGATAACGGGTCGGTCGTACGCGTCTTTGCCGAAACCTATGTCGAGACAGCCGAGGCCGACTACCCAATGGTCATTACCCTGCTCGTCGCGTTGGGGGCTTTGATCTCGGTTCTGGCAGCGTGGCGATCTTTCGGCGCTGACCGTGCCAAGGCCGCTTGGGCCGGTGCGGCAGCCTTGTTTGCCCCAGTAATGGCGATCGCACTGGAAGTTGGATGGCGTCCGGCAGATGTGATCGGGGCTTATCCTTGGGCATTGCACGCAATTATCTTGGGCGCCCTGATGGTTGTGCTAGCTGAACGCTTTGCCCGCGTAGACGGAGAAAACCGGATGCGCCCTGCCTTGGCGACGTTGTCCGCACTGTCTTGCCTGGCATTTGCCTGTGTGATCGTGCTCAGTTCTGCCGCGCTGACAATAGCGTTGGTGATAACTGTCGTTGTTGCAGCTGCTTTGGATCGAAAATTCACGTTGCCACCGATGAGCTGGTTTATCTGGGCCGGCGTGTTCACCGTGACTGTGCGACTGATACTGGATCCGGGCCTCGATTGGGCTTCCTATGCACCGGTTGGCGAGATGACCTTGGTCTACGGATCGGCGACTTTTGGTTTCTTTGTAGCCTGGCTGCTACTGAAGCCATTGGACCGTCCCGTCGCCACACTGATGCTTGAGAGCGCGGCCTGGGCAACCGGGGGCATTTTACTGACGCTGTTGCTGCTGCGCTGGCTGGAGGGGATCGGCGAAGTTGGTGCCGAGAACAGCCATTGGGGCGCAGGATTACTGTCCGTAATCTGGCTGTTGTTGGCCTATGCTCAGGTGCAAAGGTTCAAACTGGGCGGTAAGCTGCAGCCAGTGCGCTATCTTCTGGCCGTGTTCTTCGCGGCTCATGGAGTGCTGCGCCTGGGGCTCGCGCTGACCGAACTGAACCCACTGCTTGATCGTTATGCCGACCCTGTTTTGGGTCCGCCTGTTTTGAACACGCTTGCCGTCGCCTACCTATTGCCAGCCCTGGCCATCGGGTTGTCAGCCTGGCGTATTCCTGCGATTCCCCTGCGGTTGAAGCAGGTCTCATACACCACCGCTGGCGCGTTGATAGCGGTTTGGTTAGGGCTGACAATTCGTCATTTCTGGCAGGGAGCGGCCGGGATGTATGAAGGCAATGGCGTCACCCAGCCCGAGCTTTACACTTACACGATGACGCTTTTGATCATCGGGGCAGTGCTGTTCTACCAGTCGCTTGCACGCCAGTCCGATCTGATGCGCAAGGCCGGGTTGGCGGTGATCGGGCTGGCCGTGGCCAAAGTGTTCCTGATTGACATCGCGGGGCTGGGTGGTTTGATCCGAGTGTTCTCACTGCTGGCGCTGGGCCTTGCCTTGGCGGGCCTTGCATGGCTCAACCGTTGGGCCAAGCTGCGCCATTCGCCGCAGGAAGCGGAAGCTCTGGACCATTAGGCACGGGCGTCTTATAAGCGCGGCCATGTATGACCGTCTGGCCATCATTATTCGAATTATATCCCCGGCGCTCTGATCACGCGAGACGCCGGGCAAAGGTGCTTGAGAATTCGCACTGACCGCTTCGATCCACATATGACAAGATCATCCACCAGATCATCCTGAGGACGCCCCCAATGTGCGCCGACACGCCCCAGACACCTGACTATAAAGACACGCTGAACCTGCCCAAAACCGATTTCCCCATGCGCGCCGGCCTGCCCAAGCGCGAGCCGAACTGGCTGGAGCGGTGGGAGAAGATCGGCGTCTATGACCGCCTGCGCGAGAAAGAGGGCCGTAAGCCCTTCACACTGCATGACGGCCCACCCTATGCCAACGGTCATCTGCATATCGGTCACGCGCTGAACAAGACCATCAAAGACATGATTGTACGCAGCCATCAGATGATGGGTCACGATGCGCGCTATGTGCCGGGCTGGGATTGCCACGGTCTTCCGATCGAATGGAAGATCGAAGAGCAGTACCGCAAGAAGGGTAAGAACAAGGATGAGGTGAGCATCGTCGACTTCCGTCAGGAATGCCGCAAGTTCGCCGAGGGCTGGATCGATATCCAGCGCGAGGAGTTCAAGCGTCTGGGCATCACCGGCAACTGGCCCGATCCCTATATCACGATGGACTATCACGCCGAGGCCGTGATCGCCGATGAGTTCATGAAGTTCCTGATGAACGGTACGCTTTATCAGGGCTCGAAACCCGTTATGTGGTCGCCGATCGAGAAGACGGCTCTGGCAGAGGCCGAGGTTGAATACCACGACAAGGAAAGCTTCACCATCTGGGTGAAATTCAAGGTGCTGCTGAACGAAACCACGCCGCCGGTCACTGGCGAGGTGGGGCAGGTGCAGCCGCTGAGCGATCTTGACGGGTCTTGCGTTGTGATCTGGACCACGACGCCCTGGACCATGCCATCCAACAAGGCGGTGGTTTATGGGAAGGATATTTCGTACGGCTTGTACGAAGTCACCGACGCGCCGGACGAGTGCTGGGCAAGTGCAGGCGACAGGTTTCTGCTTGCTGATAATCTGGCTGCTGACGTGCTGGGTCGCGCGCGCCTGAACGACGATCAGTGGACCCGTGTCCGTGGCGTTACCGCAGATGAGTTGGCGAGCGTCAGCTTGACCCACCCATTGGTCGGTGCCGAAGGTGGCAACGGCGAATGGGACGACATCCGCGATTTCCGCGCGGCTGAGTTTGTGACCGACACCGAGGGCACCGGCTTCGTTCACTGCGCGCCTTCGCATGGTATGGAAGAATTCGAGCTGTACCGCGATCTGGGCATGCTGGAACAGGTCATCACCTATAACGTGATGGATGACGGCTCATTCCGTGCCGATCTGCCATTCTTTGGCGGCAAATACATCCTGTCCCGCAAAGGTGGCGAAGGTGACGCAAACAAGGCGGTCATCGACAAGCTGGTCGAGGTTGGCGGGCTGCTTGCGCGTGGCAAGATCAAGCACAGCTATCCCCATTCGTGGCGCTCGAAAGCTCCGATCATCTATCGCAACACGCCACAGTGGTTTGCATCCGTTGACCGCAAACTGGATGACGGTATGAGCGAGATGGGCGACACCATCCGCGAACGCGCGCTGCGCTCGATCGACGAGTTGGTGAAATGGACTCCTAAGACAGGCCGTAATCGTCTGTACTCCATGATCGAAGCCCGCCCGGATTGGGTTCTGTCGCGCCAGCGCGCCTGGGGTGTGCCGCTGACCTGTTTCACCAAGAAAGGCGCTCTGCCGACTGATCCCGACTTCTTGCTGCGTGACCCAGCAGTGAATGCGCGCGTCAAAGAGGCTTTTGAACAGGATGGCGCCGATTGCTGGTACGTTGAGGGCGCCAAGGAACGGTTCCTAGGCAATGATTACAATCCAGACGATTGGAACCAAGTTTTTGACGTTCTGGACGTGTGGTTCGATTCCGGTTCGACCCACGCCTTCGTTTTGCGCGACCGTGAGGACGGGGCCGAAGACGGCATCGCCGACGTCTATATGGAAGGCACTGACCAGCACCGTGGTTGGTTCCATTCGTCCATGCTGCAGGCCTGCGGCACCAAAGGTCGTGCGCCGTATCGCAACGTGGTGACCCACGGCTTCACGCTGGACGCTAAGGGCAACAAGATGTCCAAATCTCTGGGCAACACCATCGTGCCGGAAGAGGTCATCAAGCAATACGGAGCTGACATCCTGCGCCTGTGGGTGGCCCAGACCGATTACACCGCCGACCAGCGGATCGGGCCGGAGATTCTGAAAGGCACCGCCGACAGCTATCGCCGGTTGCGCAACACCATGCGGTTTATGCTGGGCTCGTTGGCTGACTTCACCGAAGCCGATCGCGTCGAACCCAAGGATATGCCGCGTCTGGAGCGCTGGGTGCTTAGCCGTTTGGCTGATCTGGATGAGCAGGTGCGCAAAGGCTATGCGTCCTTCGATTTCCAGGGCGTCTTCAGCGCGGTCTTCACGTTTGCGACTGTCGATTTGTCGTCCTTCTACTTCGACGTCCGGAAGGATGCGTTGTACTGCGACGGTGACAACCTGCGCCGACGCGCGGCGCGCACCGTTCTGGACATCCTGTTTCACCGCCTGACCACATGGCTGGCGCCAGTTCTGGTCTTCACCATGGAAGAGGTTTGGTTGGAGCGCTTCCCGGGTAACGACAGCTCGGTCCATCTGGTGGACTTCCCCGATACTCCGGCTGATTGGCGCAATTCCGAGCTTGAGGCTGGCATGGCCAAGATCCGTCTTGTGCGTCGCGCGGTCACCGCTGCGTTGGAAGTTCAGCGTCAGGACAAGGTGATTGGGTCCAGCCTTGAGGCAGCACCGATTGTGCATGTCGATGACGAGGAAACGCGCGCCTTGCTGGCCACCTTTGACGTGGATGACATGTGCATCACGTCTGGCTTGACCGTGACAGGTGATCCGGCCCCTGCCGAAGCGTTCCGGGTGCCGGAAATCGAAGGCGTGGGCGTTGTGTTCGAAAAAGCCCAGGGCGACAAATGCCAGCGCTGCTGGAAAATTCTGCCTGATGTGGGGCGTCACACTCATGACGGTGTCTGCGGGCGTTGCGACGAAGCATTGAGCTGAGCTTTTCATTCCCGCTTTTATGTAGCCAACTAAAACAGAAGCTTGCCGGGAAACACCGGCAAGCTTTTTTGTTTGCTCCGTCTTATTCGGACATTTGCGCGCAGTCGGATCAGACGATCTTGACTTTGGTTTGTTGACATCTAATTTTTCTGTTATGACAGAAACAAGTGAAATATCTAGCGGCTCGGCCAAATCCAAGTTTATCCTTTATTGGGGCGATATGGGCAGCCAGTGGGGCGTGAACCGTTCCGTGGCGCAGGTACATGCGCTTTTGTATCTTAGCGAAACGCCACTTAATGCCGAGCAGATCTCTGATGAATTGGGGATCGCACGCTCGAACGTCTCGAACTCGCTGAAAGAGCTTGTCGGCTGGCGGCTGATCCATCGTGTGCCGGTTGCAGGTGATCGCAGAGAGCACTTTGAGGCCGAAACTGATGTGTGGGAAATGGCCTTGTTGATCGCCAAAGGGCGCAAAGAGCGTGAAATTGACCCGGCGATGCGGGCGATAGATGTCTGCGTCAACCAAGCAGCAGATGAACCAAATCTGCACCCGGTTGTCTTGGATCGGATGCGAAGCATGCAGGACTTTCTGAATACGGCGGACCATTGGTCGGCACAAATGCTGCGGGTCCCTAAGACGAAGCTCTCGATGCTGATGAAAATGGGCGACAAAATACTCTCACTTCTTCAGGTTGGCAGCAAAAAGAACGAGTAGGATTTTTTTTGAGCAACAATTTCTCTTAATACAGAAATCACTGACAAATCAGCAGGAGATGGCAAATGAAGCAATCTCAGATGCCCACCGATTTAGAGATCATCAGAGACAGCCGCTTCCGTGGCCTCGTCGGCGCGCACTCCTGGAACGCCTTGCCAAAACCGGTGCGTAAGCGCTTTGGGCATCGCCTGACCGGTGGGGCAAGCGTGGTCTATCAGGGAAAGGTAACTGCCATGCGCATGTCTTTGATCGGTCGTGTTCTCGCCCATCTGGCCCGGTTGGTTGGAGGGCCATTGCCGTATGACGCGTCCTGCCTCGATCAGCCTGCCGTTGTCGCCGTGACCGAGGATTGCGCCGGCAGCGGCCAGTTCTGGATACGCCAATATGGGCGCGCGGCGGGTTTTCCGCAGGTGATACACAGCTCAAAGAGATTTTCCGGGCCGACAGGTGTTGAAGAATACATCGGCCGTGGGATCGGCATCGCGTTGCGTGTCCGCACAGATCACAGGGGCATCTACTTTGAAAGCGATCACTACTTTCTGAAACTTGGACGCGTGAAGGTCAGGCTTCCATCCTGGCTCCAACCCGGGTCCTTGACCATTGCGCATCAGGATCTTGGTAATGCGCGGTTTCTCTTCTCATTGACCCTTAGCAGCAACCTGTTTGGCGAATTGATCCAGCAGGATGCACTGTTTCACGACACATAGGAGTTTCTCATGGACAACCCTATCCTTTGGACGCTGATCTTGGTTCAGGTGCTTATGGGGGCGTTTGATACGCTTGTTCACCATGAAGGCACTGAGCGGTTGGCGTGGCGCGCGTCACAAAAGACCGAGCTGCGCCTGCATGGTGTGCGCAATTTCTTTTACGCCGTGATTTTCTTTTGCATTGCCTGGTTCGAGCCACACGGCGCTTTCACATTCGCTCTTGCGGTGATCCTGATCGCTGAAGTGATCATAACACTTTGGGATTTTGTCGAAGAAGATATGACCCGAAAACTGCCCGGCAGCGAACGCATTAACCACACGCTTCTCGCGCTGAATTATGGTGCGATTCTGGCCTTGGCTGCCCCGTACTTGTGGGCCTGGTCGTTTTTGCCCACGGCGTTGATTCCAGTGACCTACGGCTGGTGGAGTGTCATGGCCACCGCCTCGGCCCTTGGGGTCGGACTGTTCAGCGCGCGTGACTTATTGGCATCGGCCCGAAGTGACCGATTGAAGCGCATTGAACCCGCTGAACTGATCGCCGATCTTGCGCCGCGCCAAAGCATCCTGATTACGGGTGGTACGGGTTTCATTGGGCAACGGTTGGTGAGCGCGCTGGTCGCGGGCGGGCATTTTGTAACGGTGGTCACTCGGGACCCACGCAATGCCGATGATCTGCTCGATCCCGTTCGTGTCATCACCAGCCTTGATCAGGTTCACAGTAAGGATTGCTTTGATGCCATCGTCAATCTGGCGGGCGAACCCGTTGCAAACTGGATTTGGACGCAGAAAAAAAGAACGAGAATAGTTGAGTCCCGGGTCGAGACTACCAAAGCGCTAGAGGCGTTGATCCAGCGGTTGGAGCACAAACCAGAGTGCTTGATCAACGGTTCCGCCGTCGGTTGGTACGGGTTGCGCGGCGATGAGGAACTGTCCGAAACATCAAGCCCTGCACCTGCATTTGTGCATGATGTTTGCGACGCATGGGAAGGGTCCGCCAATAAAATCAAGGCACTGGGCGTGCGTGTTGTTGTTTTGCGCATCGGGCTTGTTCTGGGGGTCGAAGGGGGGATGTTGTCGAGGTTGCTGACCCCCTTTGAATTCGGCGGAGGAGCGGCTCTGGGCAATGGACAGCAATGGATGTCGTGGATTGAACTTGACGATTTGGTGCGTATTGTTGCCTTCGCGCTGTCGCAAAAAGACCTTTCAGGCCCGGTCAACGCGACCGCACCCTTTCCTGTTCGAAACAAGGCGTTCACGCAGGCGCTTGCCACGGCCTTGCACCGCCCGGCCATCTTTCGGTTTCCGGCCGGTGTGCTGACGATCCTATTGGGAGAAATGGGGCGGGAAACCATGCTAAGCGGTCAACGTGTCTTGCCAACTTTGTTGCAGCGAAATGGCTTTGTCTTCAAGCATCCAAAGCTGCCTGACGCGCTGCGTGAGATCACGGGTGCCATGCCTCAGCGATCAAGGTCTGCCGCGCATTGAAACAACAAGATCAAAGGAAACGAGGCAGCCCTGGCAGAGTGCCAAGGCTGCCCAACGAACTGACAATCAAGCGGAGTTCAGGCCGTGTTCCCTCTAAGCAAAACTAGTCGTGAGATTTGGGGTGGAACAGGTCAAATCCGATATCGTCCCCCGACAGAATTTTCCAGACCTGATAGTCGGTAAAATACCCGGTGTGACCGCCGGGTTGAACCGGAAAGTTCCTCGCGTCATCAATCAAGCCGCCCTCAATCCGGGTTCCGACGAAATCATCCTGTCGGAAGATGTTGAACCAGGCAGCGTTCAGTTGTCCCGGATCAACTGTGAACATTTCAGGAAAATACCGCTGATAGATATGGGTGACCGGAGAGCCCATCGTAATCAGTGTAACCGGTCGACCATCAATGCGTCGCTGGACTCGTTTGTCCGCTAGCATCTGGGTGGCGATCACCGTTCCCTGGGAATGCGAAACCACCGTAATATGATCCGCTGGAAAGACATCTAACGCGTAGAACAACGCACGATAAAACCGATTATCGATGGCAGTGCGATCTGGGTAGTTGTTGTACCTTGCTTTCAGATCGCCACTCAACAGGCACTTGTCGCGGATGGCGTAGGTCACGATATCTCGGGCGACCCCCAAACCGGCGGCAACAAAACCCGAATACCGGTACAGCAGAGCGGTTGACCCAAGCACTGCAATGCCAATCATGCCTTGAAGACCCATCAGATCGTTCAGAGTATTGCCAAGGATATTGCATTCGACGAGTTCTGTTGTGTCAGACGCAGTCGTGCAAAGAGGGTCATCTTCTCGGATGAAAATACTAAGCCCTCTGTACGTCACAATCGACAAAGTGGCGGTGGCCAAAAGAAACACCCATTGGGCAGACCTGTTCACGATGGCACGGCTCAGCACCTCGGGCTTGTGGTGCAGGTTGTGTTTGCCAAGGTGGCGACCAGCATAAACTAACCCGCCGACCAGCGCGAGGACAACAATGGCGGCAAACGCAACGCTGAGGGTTTCGATGGCGTCACGAAGGTGAGTGTCGAACAGTGAATTCAGCTGACTTTCCGACAGGACGGGAACAGTTTTAACCACTTCGTCAAAGGTCAGCCAAAGCCCGGATATGAAGAACATCCAAAAGACCAGCATAGCCGCACAGGTGCTTGGGTATATCCGACGGTGTTCAGAAGTAAGTTGGTCGGTTATCTCAGTCTTTTCCATCGACGTTAGATACATAAGGGCCGTCAAGACAATCAGTGTGGCCCAGCATCCTGCCAGGGCAAACACCTGAAGGCTTACAAACTGTTCCAGCGCCGATCCTGTTTCGAGACTCCAAAATCCGGCCCCAAGAGGGCCACTCAAAAGGGCGACAAACAGCAGTCCTCCGACCAGGGCCATACCCCGCCAGAACACCCGCCTGAGGTAAGTTGGCGCAGAGTTCGATCTGCGCAATCCGATCCCGGCTCCCCCGCCGTAGAGCAGCAGTAGCAGCAAGAACAAAGCGTTCGATCTGTCCACATATGTCTCGGGGATCAGGTCGACTAGAACCACACCCGCACCGATCAGCAGGTAGGCGTTCAATGTCGCGACGGCACCGAAGAAAATCCACGTGAACAGATGGACCACTCTGGCCGCATGCGTTTCACGCCCCTTCGCATTGGACGGATCAACGTCCGACCGCCTATGGGTTTGTTCAACATTATCCATGGCCAGATACCCAAGGGCCAGCACCACCCAGATAAGATCGAGTACGGTTTTGATAGCGCCCTTTGGTGCTGGGGAGCGATCTGCCCAGAAAACTTCTGCAAACAAAGCTTCATCTTCTGTGACGTTGGGTTTCGCCACCTTTCGAAGGTGAACTTTGAATAGTTTGGCGTTGCGGTCGGATCCGTCGAACGTGCTCTCGGCCAGCTCAATCATTTCGCGCTCGACCGTGATTGGTGGTCTGGCTTTGCCGTCAAGCCAGGTTGTGGCCGCGCCCACGACCTGATCCACGGTTTCACCAGGTTTTTGTTCACCGATTCCATGAACCGTCAGGACCAGATGTCGACCCACTTCCCCCTCCTAATTTCTTTAATCAATATGAACAGATTAACACGAGTAGGGCGAATTCCCAAAGAACCTGAGAAAAGGCTTACTTGCAGCGGCGGAAGTTTCCCCGCTTGCGTCAGGCCTGCCGATCTGAAAACCTGAACGCATGGCGATGATCGAAGTAGAAACCCAGTTTGGACGGCTTGGCGTGGAAGACACCGACGGCGCCATCACACGCCTTGTCTGGAATGGGCGGACGGATGGTGAACCCACGCCCTTGTTGCAGGAAGCGGCGAGGCAGTTGAAGGCTTACGATGCAGGGCAGCTGGATCAATTTGACCTGCCTTACCACGTTGCCGGTTCTCAGTTTCAGCGGCAGGTTTGCGATCTCATGTTTGCTATTCCGCTGGGTGAGACGCGCACCTATGGTGACATCGCCAATGAGCTTGGCCAACCCGCGCAGCCGGTTGGTCAAGCCTGCGGTGCAAACCCCATTCCGGTTATTATTCCATGCCATCGTGTGCTTGCGGCTAATAGTCTTGGTGGCTTTTCTGGCGATGGCGGTATTGAGACCAAAGTGGCCCTGTTGCGCCACGAACGTGCCGCCGGTCTGTTGATCTGATCTGTGAAAATCAGTTGCAATCGCCCAACCTCGGACACAACTTATATCAGAAGCTGAATTTGAAGGACCAGAGTGCATGACGACCGAAACAGACCGCGCAGCCCGCAAGAAGGCCGTTATCGACCGGCTGATGTCACTGGAAGCACAGGAATTGGCAACGGCGCAGGCACATTACGATGCCTATCTGAAGGATGCTCAGCTGGACGACCGAGAAGTTCACGACAAAGACGACATAGTGGCGTCGCGTGAAAATGCTGATCTGGCAGCGGCCTTTGACGCCCCGGTTCACGCGCATCACGCCAAGATTGACGTGATCGAGAACACCGATTTTAGCCTGACGGATACGGTGCAGCCGGGTGCAGTCATCAAGTTCAACAACCGGCGGTTTGTTGTGTGCGTCTCGACCACTCGGTTCGATGTGGATGGTGGAACCTATATGGGGATTTCAACGCAAAGCCCGATCTATCTGGCGATGGTCGGGCTGAAGCAAGGGGATGTTTTCACCCACAACGGAGTCGAATTCGAGGTGGAGGAAATCCTGTAGCCCCTATAAGTCACCAGGCATTTGGGCGTTGCGTGGTGGAACTATCATCTGCGCGATGCCCGCAAAAACCAGATACAGGCTGGTGACAACCAGTCCCCAATGCGCCCAGCTTTCAGGGTGAAAATCGACCCATGCAGCCCATCCCGCAAAGAAGGTCCAGGCAAATGCCATGGGTAAAGTTAGGTTGCGCCAGCGTTCTGTGCGCACCGGGTGGACGAATTTGAGCGGCAAAAACATTGAAATTGACAGCAAGGTCACCAGCACAAGGATGATCCAGAAATTCGGCTCTAGCGCAAAAATCACGATGACGAACATGTTCCAACAGCCCGGAAAACCGGAAAAGGAATTGTCCTTGGTTTTCATGCGGGTGTCAGCAAAATACATCGCGCTTGCAAAGGTGATTACGATAATCGCGAACCAGCCTGTCCAACCATCCATAAGCCCGGATTTGAACAGGGCGAAGGCCGGAATAAACACATATGTCAGGTAGTCGATGATCAGATCGAGAAGAACACCGTCAAACTCGGGCGCGTTTTTTTTGACATGATAGTGTCGTGCCAACGGGCCATCGATGCCATCCACAATGAAGGAAACCACCAGCCAAAGATACATCAGGCTCCACTTTTCTTCGACGGCGGCCAGCATGGCCAGCATCGCAAAAACGGCACCGGTGGCAGTGAAAAGATGAACGGATAGCGCTTTGAATCTCAGTGTCATCAGGACGTCATGTACGAAGCGCGCCATAGATGCAAAGCAAAAAAGCCCTGAAAACTCATTTGTGGATACCCTCTTGGGTTAGATGTTTCGGGCCTTCGGATGGGCGCTGTTGTAGACTTCCATCAAGCGCGCGGTGTCGACGGCGGTGTATGTCTGAGTCGTGGACAAAGATGCATGGCCCAGCAATTCCTGAATGGCCCGCAAATCGCCCCCGGCAGACAAGAGATGGGTGGCAAAGCTGTGTCGCATGGCATGAGGTGTCGCAGTTGACGGCAAGCCAAGTTGCATCCGTGCCTTCTCCATCACGCCCTGAATGGCGCGAGGGTTCAACGGCCCACCGCGAACGCCGCGAAACAAGGCCGCCTTGGGTGACGGCGGGTGCGGGCACAGTTCGACATAGCGATCTACGGCGTCGCGGGCGGCAGGAATGACCGGAACGATCCGCTCTTTGTCGCCTTTACCCACAATGCGCAGTGTCGCGGGCAAGGGTGCATCCGCGCCTGTCAGCGAGAGTGCCTCGGAGATGCGTAGCCCGCAGCCATAAAGTAGGGTCACAACCGCGGCGTCCCGAGCAGCCACCCAATCTGATTTCGATTGCAATTCAACTGTATCGATCATGGCGCGTGCCGCGTCTTCGGCCAAAGGACGCGGCAGCTTCTTGGTAAATTTCGGCGCCCGGGTCGACAAAACGGCGGTCGGTTCAAACCCCTCACGCTCTGCCAACCAGCGATAGAAGCTTTTGACTGCCGAAAGCTTGCGCGCCAGAGACCGAGCACCGACGCCGGAACCACGTTGATCCGCCATCCAGGCGCGCATGTCCGAGATCGTGATACGCTCCAAAGCCGCCAATCCCTGACGAGCGCTATGATGCAGGGTCATGAAAGACAGAAAGTCGGTGACATCGCCGCGATATGCGGTCTGCGTGCTTTCAGATCGTCCTGCCAGTGCCCCCAAGCCGTCAAGCCAATGCTGCAGCGCATCGCGGCAGGCTGGGGAGATCAGGCTCACGACAGCCAGTGGCGCATCGAGCGTTCGAATACGCCAGCAAAGAAGGTCAGAAGATCGGTGCCCAGCTGAGGCGTGAAATGACGCGGGTCTTTTGCGCCCATTGCGATCATGCCTGGCAAGCGGCCTTCGCCAAGGTTCAGTTTCAGGCAGGCCTCGGACTGCAACCGTCCGGATTGCGTGCCGTAAACCATTGGATTAGCTTGGTGAATTTCGCGCATGATGACGTCTCGGGCTGGTCCGCCGCGATCAAAACTGAGGTATCTGTCGACAAAACCAGGCTCGGTCACAGTCAGAACACCGCCCAACCTGTCGATGGCCGGATCATTTTGTACGACTGTTGTTTCCAGCACTACCGTAATGTGATCCACCCGCAGAATCTCGGCCACATCGTTGCCGAGGGCACGCAGGAAATCCTCGAACTCCACCGGTTCAAGCAGGCGCAGGATCGCGCGGTGTATCTGGTTGGTGCCCGCCAGGTTTTCATAAGCGGCGGCGATGACCGAACGGTGCGTGTCCTCCAGACGGTCCAGCCGAGTCTCGAGCCGTTGCATAGCAATCCCGCGCAGGTCGATGACATTGTCTCCGCGTGCGCGCTCGTTTGCGGCGACCAGCGCCTGCATCAGATCCTTGTCATCCAACACCACATCTGGTTCAGCCAGAATCGCCGCGCGGAGGTTATCCTCGAGTTTGGGATTGCTGCTCATGTCCTGTCCGGTCTTTTTTTGTTGTGCGGCTTATAACACGGGTTGACAGAATTGCTTGGCAAAAAAAGAGCGCGACGATGTATTTCGTCGCGCACTGTGTTTTTAGGGAAGCTCCCGCCTGTCACGTCCTGATCAAAGATCAGACCGTGACAGTTGGGCCGGGCGCGTCGCCTGCCGGCGCCGCGCGTCAGCGCTTTGGATTAGAGGATTTTCTGACCGGTTTTGGCCCAATCTGCCAGGAAGGTTTCAAGCCCTTTGTCGGTCAGCGGATGATCAGCCAGTTTTTTGATTACGGCGGGCGGTGCGGTGATCACGTCGGCACCGATGCGCGCGCTGTCGGTCACGTGGTTCACTGTGCGGATTGATGCGGCCAGGATTTCGGTTTCGAACCCGAAATTGTCATAGATCTGGCGGATATCAGCAATCAGATCCATGCCATCCACGTTGATATCGTCCAAACGCCCGATGAAAGGAGAGATGAAGGTTGCGCCAGCCTTGGCCGCCAGCAGCGCCTGATTGGCAGAGAAACAGAGCGTCACGTTGACCATCTGACCTTCGTCGGTCAGTGCCTTGCAGGTTTTCAGGCCCGCCCAGGTCAACGGAACTTTCACAGCGATATTCGGCGCGATCTTGGCCAGCTTGCGGCCTTCGGCGATCATGGCGTCTGCTTCAGTTGCGACAACCTCGGCCGAAACTGGGCCTTCTACGAGATCGCAGATTTCCTTGGTCACTTCCAGAATGTCACGACCCGATTTCAGGATCAGCGAGGGATTGGTGGTCACGCCGTCCACCATGCCCAGATCGTTCAGTTCAGCGATTGCATCTATCTCGGCGGTGTCTACGAAGAATTTCATGCGGGCAGTCCTTTGATGGGTTGGCCTTGGTCGCGGATGGCTTTACCTCAAAGAGACCCATGCTGGAACCCCCTGCGAAGGATATGCCGTGAGCGCTAACGGATTTTTCGACCAAGGAGAGCTGGTTTCGGTGCTGACAACGCAGCCACTGGACCGAACGCTGGATTACAAAGCACCCGAGGGCGGGTGCTTTCAGGGTGCGTTCGTCGAAGTGCCGCTTGGACCGCGCAAGGTTCTTGGCGTGGTTTGGGGCCCGGGGCGCGGTGGCTTTGATCTTAGCAAAGCCCGGTCGATAATCCGCGTGCTTGAGGTCGCGCCGATGCGCGAAGAAATGCGCCTGTTTCTTGGTAAGGTTGCTGACTACACCCTTACGCCGATGCCCGCGATGTTACGACTGGCGACGCGTGCCCCGGGGTTGGGTGATCCGCCGTCGATGCGCAAGATTTACCGGCTGGGAAGTGGTGAACCCGATCGGATGACTGACGCGCGAACCCGTGTACTGGAGGTGTTGCGCGACTATGGCGGGCTGGCATTTACGCTCAAAGAACTGGCTGAGCAAGCGGGTGTGACGTCGTCGGTTGTCAAAGGGCTGGTCAAGCTGGGGGCAGTACGGGAAGAGGACAGCCCGCGGGATTTGCCATATCCGCATCTCGACCCGGAATTGCCGGGCAAAGAGCTGTCGGAAGATCAGGCCCGCGCAGTAGCGACCCTGCAGACCGGTTTGCGCACCCGAGATTATGGCACCACCTTGCTGAAGGGCGTCACCGGATCCGGCAAAACTGAGGTGTATCTGGAAGCTGTGGCCGAGACACTGCGGATGGGACGTCAGGCATTGGTTCTGTTGCCCGAGATTGCCCTAACTGCCGAATTTCTGACCCGTGTAGAAGCCCGGTTTGGCGCGCGACCGGCGGAATGGCATTCGGGTGCAACGATGACCGAACGTCGAAGGGTCTGGCGTATGGTCGGGCAGGGCGATGCGCAGATGGTGATCGGCGCCCGGTCGGCCCTTTTCTTGCCCTTTCGCAACCTCGGGCTTGTTGTGGTCGATGAGGAACATGACACGTCGTACAAACAAGAGGACGGTGTTCATTACAGCGCTCGTGACATGGCGGTGTTGCGCGCGGCGATCTGCGGTGCAAGGGTGATCCTTGCCAGTGCCACGCCCTCTTTGGAAAGCTGGGCCAATGCCGAGGCGGACAAATACGATCGGCTGGATCTGACCTCGCGCTTTGGCGCTGCGGTTCTGCCAAAGATGAAGCCTATCGACATGCGCGCCGAACAGATGCAGCCGGGAACGTGGATCTCACCATCTCTGCGACAGGCGGTGCTGCAGCGGATCGAGAGATCTGAGCAGTCCCTGCTGTTCATCAACCGCCGTGGCTACGCCCCCGTGACTTTGTGCCGGGCTTGTGGCGAACAGATCGCGTGCGATCACTGCGACGCCCGAATGGTCGAGCACCGGTTTCTGAAACGCCTGATGTGCCACCAATGCGGCGAGACCAAGCCAATGCCCGAGGCCTGCCCGTCCTGTGGTGTGGAAGGGAAGATGGCGCCGGTCGGACCGGGGATTGAGCGGTTGGCCGAAGAAGCCGAGGCAACGTTCCCAGACGCCAAGATTGCAATGCTCAGTTCCGATCTGTTTGGATCGGCACGGGCGTTGAAGGCCAAGATCGAAGAGATTGCCCAGGGCGACGCAGATATCATCATCGGTACTCAGTTGGTGGCCAAGGGGCATAATTTTCCGAAACTGACCCTTGTTGGTGTGATTGACGCTGATCTCAGCCTGCATGGGGCCGATTTGCGCGCAGCAGAGCGGACATTTCAGTTGATGAGGCAAGTGTCGGGGCGTGCCGGACGAGCGGACAAGCCGGGACTGGCGCTGTTGCAAACCTTCCAGCCCGAACATCCCGTGATCCGCGCGATCCTATCGGGGGATGAGGAAGGGTTCTGGGCCGCCGAAGCTGCTGGTCGTCAGGCAGCAGGCGTGCCGCCTTACGGCCGAATGGCCGGAATAGTGCTGTCAGGGCCAGAGGTCGGACCGGTGTTTGATATCGGCAATGCGATGGCCCGCAACGATGCGCCGCTTCGTGATATCGGCGCGCAGGTCTTTGGTCCGGCCCCAGCCCCGATCGCCCGTATCCGCGGGCGCCATCGCGTGCGCTTGCTGGTCAAAGCGCCGAAAGGCGCACCCATTCAGGATGCGATTGCAAAGTGGATCGCTCCGCTCCGCTTGAAAGGGGATATTCGACTGACGGTCGATATTGATCCACAGAATTTCTACTGACCTCTGCACCAGTGCAGAGCCGTTGTGCGCGCTCAGCTTTCCGCTCGCCAATACGGCGATTTGGGCGTAGAGGACTCTCATGCTGAAACCAATGCCACTTTCCAAGGCGCAAAGCCTGCCATATTGGCGACGCCCCGTAACGCTTTTGTTCGTGATGGCACTGACCATGCCGATCGCGTTCAATGCGTGGAGCGCGTTGTTGAACAACTTCGTCATCGAAGTGGCAAATTTCGATGGGGCAGACATTGGTTTGCTGCACACGGTGCGAGAGATTCCGGGGTTCCTGGCCGTCGGCGTCATAGCTGTGATACTGATTGTCCGCGAGCAGGTGCTCGCGATGATATCCCTGATGCTGCTGGGCGTCGCAACGGCAATTACGGCTTGGTTTCCAAGTCTTGGCGGCCTTTTGTTTGTTACGTTTTTCAGCTCAGTTGGCTTTCACTACTACGAGACAGTGAACCAGTCCCTGCAATTGCAATGGCTCCGTAAAGACCGGGCACCTCAGGTGCTGGGATGGCTTGTGGCAATGGGATCCGCGTCGACTTTGGTGGTCTATGGCCTGATCGTGCTGACCTGGGACCGGTTCGATTTATCTTACAATACGGTCTTCATGGCCGCGGGCGGTTTTACCGCCGTGTTGGCCCTGTTCTGTCTGATCGCCTATCCGCAATTCGATGCGCCCACGCCGCAGACGAAAAAGGTGGTGCTGCGCCGACGGTACTGGTTGTATTATGCGTTGCAGTTCATGGCCGGAGCACGGCGCCAAATTTTTGTTGTCTTCGCGGGTTTCATGATGGTCGAGAAATTCGGCTTTGAGGTGCATGAGCTGACCAGCCTCTATCTGATCAATCTGGTGATCAACATTGCTGCCGCACCCTTGTTGGGTAAGGCAGTGTCTATGTTTGGCGAGCGACGTACACTGATCTTCGAGTATGCCGGGCTTGCCATCGTCTTCGCGGCATACGGTGGGATCTACTGGTTCGGGTGGGGCGTTTTGCTGGCAGCAATCCTATATGTGATCGATCACGTGCTGTTTGCGTTGGCGTTGGCGCTCAAAACCTATTTCCAGAAAATTGCTGATCCTGCCGATATCGCGCCGACCGCAGCCGTGGCCTTTACTATCAACCATATCGCGGCTGTGTTTCTGCCCGCGCTTCTTGGCCTGCTATGGGTGGTGTCGCCTGGTGCAGTATTTGCGCTGGCGGCCGCTATGGCGATGATTTCCCTGGGGCTGTCTCTGTTGATCCCACGCCACCCGGAACCGGGCAACGAAACAATTCTGTCCAAATACGCTCCGGCCCCGGCGGAATAGGGTGCAGAGCTTGACCTTGGCGATCCGTCGCCATAGGCGCTGGAGCGACTTGAACAGGAGACTTTCATGCCCACATTCACTGCGCTGACAACCCTGACCGGCAAAGCCGCAGCCGAGAATCTGGGCGAAGCGATGGAGCGTCTGGATCCCGAACCCACTGGTATTGGTGTCTTTGAGGTCGAAGACGGGTCGGGCCTGTGGGAAGTTGGCGGGTACTTCACCGAAGCGCCAGACGAAACCGCTCTGGCCGTGTTGACCGCGGCGTTTGGTGCAAAGCCCTTTGTCGTCTCCGAGTTGCCCGATACAGACTGGGTCGCGCATGTGCGCCGCGAACTGGCGCCGGTCGAGGCTGGGCGCTTTTTTGTCTACGGCAGCCATGACGCCGACAAACTGCCGAAGAATCGCATCCCCTTGTTGATCGAGGCGGCAATGGCCTTTGGGACGGGGCATCATGGCACCACACTTGGGTGTTTGAACGCGTTGGATCATCTGCTGGATCAGGGTTTTAGCGCGACCAAGGTGGCCGATATCGGGTGCGGCACCGCCGTTTTGGCAATGGCCGCGGCGCGTGTCTGGAATGGTGAAATTTTGGCCAGTGATATCGATCAGGTCGCCGTAGATGTGGCCGAGGCCAACCTGAAGGCAAACGGTATGTCCGGTGCCGTTCGCTGTGTGGAAGCGGCCGGTTTTGATCACCCGGACCTGAAAGCTTTGGCGCCCTATGATCTGATCTTTGCCAACATCCTGAAGGGCCCGTTGGTGGCGTTGTCTCCTGAAATTGGAGCGAATCTGCGTGACAGAGGGCATGCCATCTTGTCGGGAATCCTCAACGAACAGGCCGATGATGTGGTCGCGGTTTATCTACAAAACGGATTTAATCTTAGTAATCGCAGCGAGATTGGTGAATGGACAACGCTAATCTTAACCAAACAGGGCGCAATTTAGGCCATTTGCAGGAGCTTTGTGGATTCTTGCCCAGATTTTGACGTAATCTCTATTTACCGTTTCTTAATGGATTTGAGGGGGGCGGTTTGTGGAGGCTGCCATGACGGGAAAACAACTTGAGTTTGATCAGCGCGTTCATCGCCTGAGCAAAAAACACCAAAAGATGAGCCGCGGCTATCGCGCATCCATGCGCAAGGATGGCTTGGTTGTGATGAAGCCGCAGCGTGTGCGCTCTGCGGTGCCGGCAAAAGTGATGTTGCTAAGTCTTCTGGCGTTCTTTGCATTCAAAGCGTTCTTATTGTCCAGTCTCGGGCCGTCCGGGTATCAGTACCGGATCGATAGCCTGAATGAGGGCACATCGGTCGAACAGGCCGGTGCTTGGGTCATGCAGATCGACCCGCTGTCCGAAGCGATGGCAGTTCAGCTGAACAAAATCCTCTACTAAGCTCTTCTGACGTAAAAAAACACCGCGTGCTGTCCAGCGCGCGGTGTTTTCTTTGCCCCACAGGGAGGATGTGGGGTGTGTGAGCGATTGGTCGGTGTTTACCGGCGACCCTCAGCAATGGCGTCGATGTCGCCACGGCACAGACCGATATCTTCCAGTTCGCGGTCAGTCAGACCAGTCAGCGCGTTCCGCGTTACGCGGGCGTCATTCCATTCGACAGCAGCATTCACAGCTGTTGCGAAAAATGCGCCGATACGGCCGACGAGGCCGAATGAGCCAGTGGTTGCGAAGCGGGTTGTGTCTAGTGCAGCCATATCCTGTTTCCTTCTGGTTTGTGTTAACTTTGCAATCTTGCGATCTGAGCGGCATGTAGTGCTGAGATTCGCTGTGCGCAAGTTCAGTTTTTGCATGTGTCCTATGCATTTTCTGCAATACTTCACGCAGGTGTAATACCCTTAAATAATTAGTGAATTTGCGTTCATGAACGTGTCAAATTCAGGCTTTCTGAGGTCGCAAACTGCCCTTGGCGGCACGGCTACGACACGCATGTCGTTTTCCGGCTTCAGGTCAATTCGCTTGGAAAATGTTCACGCTTCGTGCTAGGCGTTGAAAAAAGATCACATAACCCGAGCAGGCCGAGACAAACTATGCGAATTCTAGGCATTGATCCGGGGTTGAGAACCCTGGGATGGGGCGTCATCGAATCGAATGGCAGCCGCCTGAGCCATGTTGCGAATGGTTTATGCAAATCCGATGGGGACGATCTTGGTGAACGACTTTTGTCTCTGCACAATCAGATCGTCGAAGTGATTGCAGAACATCGACCCGATCAAGCCGCCATCGAACAGACTTTTGTGAACAAGGATGGGGCGGGGACGCTCAAACTGGGTCAGGCCCGCGGCGTGGCGTTGCTGACGCTGGCAAAGGCTGGGTTGCAAGTGGGGGAGTATGCTCCGAACCGGGTCAAGAAGACTGTGGTGGGTGTCGGCCACGCCGAGAAAGAACAGGTTTTGCACATGGTCAAGCTGCAACTACCAGGCTGCCAGCCCAAAGGGGCCGATGCTGCGGATGCGCTGGCGATCGCAATCTGTCATTCCTACTATGGCACTTCTCCACAGGCACGATTGAATGAGGTACGGGCATGATCGGCAAGCTGACGGGACGATTGGATTATCGCGCGGCGGATCATGTGCTAATTGATGTCCGGGGTGTTGGCTATCTGGTCTATTGCTCCGACAGGACCATGGCCGCCTTGCCAGGCGTGGGTGAGGCGATCTCGATCTACACCGACATGGTCGTGCGCGAAGACCTGATGCAGCTTTATGGGTTCCTGTCACTGGTCGAAAAAGAATGGCACCGGCTGTTGTGTTCGGTTCAGGGGGTTGGGGCCAAAGTGTCGCTTGCGATCCTGAGCGCTTTGGGACCAGATGGTGTCAGCCGCGCAATCGCGTTGGGTGACTGGGCTACGGTCAAGGCCGCCAAGGGCGTTGGGCCCAAAACAGCGCAGCGCATCGTCCTGGACCTGAAGGACAAAGCCCCGGGCGTTATGGCGATGGGCGGTACGGTGACCGAGGCGATGGACGGCCCCGCGTTGGATGTAATCGAGCCGACTGGCCCCACGCCAGTTGCAAAACGAACGCTAAAACCACCTACCGGAGCAGCTGCCGCGTCAGCTGGCGCTTTGTCTGCGCTGGCCAATCTAGGCTATAGCCCGTCCGATGCTGCGACGGCGGTGGCCGAAGCTGCGGCGAGTCTGCCTGACGCTGAAGAAACAGATCTGATCCGTGCCGCATTGAAGCTGCTGGCTCCGAAAGGCTGAATGAATGGTAGACGTCGATCCCACCCTGCGCCCAGAGCCGTTGCCGGAAGACAATGACCGCGCCTTGAGACCGCAGACATTGGATGATTTCATCGGTCAGGCCGAAGCCCGTGCCAATCTGCGCATTTTCATCCAATCCGCCCGTCAACGCGGTGAAGCGATGGATCACACGCTGTTTCACGGCCCTCCAGGGCTGGGCAAGACGACGTTGGCGCAGATCATAGCGCGCGAGCTGGGCGTGAATTTCCGCATGACTTCGGGGCCGGTGCTGGCCAAGGCCGGCGATCTGGCGGCGATTCTGACCAATCTTGAAGCCCGCGATGTGCTTTTCATCGACGAAATCCACCGCCTGAACCCGGCGGTCGAAGAGGTGCTCTATCCTGCGATGGAGGATTTCGAGCTGGATCTGGTAATTGGCGAAGGTCCGGCTGCGCGGACGGTGCGGATCGAATTGCAGCCTTTCACGCTGGTTGGTGCGACCACACGGATGGGTCTGTTGACCACACCATTACGCGATCGATTTGGTATTCCGACACGGTTGCAATTCTATGAGATTGATGAGTTGCACGAGATTGTCACGCGAAATGCGCGCAAGTTGGGCGCGCCAGCGGATGATGATGGTGCGTGGGAAATTGCGCGACGGTCGCGCGGCACGCCCCGGATCGCTGGCAGGCTGCTTCGGCGGGTTGTTGATTTTGCCATCGTCGAAGGAGATGGGCGGATCACGCGGGATCTGGCGGATGGTGCCCTGACGCGATTGGGTGTCGATAACTTGGGTCTGGATGGAGCGGATCGTCGATATCTGAAGCTGATCGCCGAAAACTACGCGGGTGGTCCCGTGGGGATTGAGACGCTGTCTGCGGCGCTGTCCGAAAGCCGGGACTCGTTGGAAGATGTGATTGAACCCTTCCTGTTGCAGCAGGGCCTGATCCAGCGTACGCCTCGCGGCCGGATGCTGGCGCAAAAAGCTTGGACGCATCTTGGTATGGCTGCACCCAAAGGCCAAAACGATCTGTTTGGTTGAAGCCGCAGCTTAGAGATTTTATGCCTTCGGCGAGAGTATTTTTGAAAAGATGAAGGATTGGGTGTGACACCTGACGAGATCGAAGCGCTTTTTACACGCGAAAGCGGTGAGTTTCTGTTCGCGCGGTGGGGTCGCCCCATCGTGCCGATTGTTTTTGGCGTCGAAGATAAAACGTTGGCCACGGTGAAAGGTGCTTTCGAGGCAGTCGTAGCTTTGGCAGGCCACAAAATGGCCGAGACGGACCCCGAGTTGGGCGCAAATTGCATGGTCTTCTTTTTTCGGGACTGGCGGGAATTGACCGACGTGCCGGATCTGGATCGTCTAATCCCGGATCTCGGACCGCTGGTTGAACGTTTGGTCGCGGCGGACGCCAATCAATATCGCATCTTCCGGTTCGAAGAGGACGGCGCGATCCGCGCGGCATTTGTGTTTCTACGCATGGATGCCGAATTGTCAGACATTCCGGCTGAGACTCTTGCGCTGAGCCAAGTGGTCCAGACAACCCTGCTGTGGTCGGACACTGCCTTTCGCGACGCATCACCATTGGCGGTTGCGGGCGATGCAACGATCTTGCGTCCCGATATTGCCGGGGTGATCCGTGCCGCTTATGATCCGGTTTTGCCGGGGGCAGCGCGGGACAAGTCCCATGCGCTCAGGCTGTTTGCCCGGCTGGAGCAACAGCAATGACACATACCTATCCTGTCCGGGTATATTATGAAGATACAGACATGGGCGGGGTCGTTTACCATGCGAACTACCTGCGTTACATCGAACGTGCCCGCTCGGACTGGGTGCGCAAGCTGGGCAATGACCAGAACGCGATGCGCGAGGAAGGGGTCGTCTGGGTCGTGCGCCGGGTCGAGGCGGATTACCTCGCGCCAGCGAAGTTCGAGGACGAGTTGGTGGTTGAGACGGACGTTGTCTCGCTGTCGGGTGTGCGTCTGACCATGTCACAGAGTGTTCGGCGCGGAGAAACCGAGATTTTTCGTGCCACAGTCACGGCCGTTTGCATCAACCGCGCCGGTAAACCGATCCGCCTTCCGGCAGAGATTCGCGCATTGATGTAACAAATTGCGGGACCGGGGTGGTTCTGTTGGCTTTTCGGGGCCAACTGCGTTAGCGTCTGGCAAAATAAGGCCAAATAAACGGCCGTCAGGCAAAAAAGAGCAGGTTCATGGAAGCTGAAACGCTGGCGCTGGCGCAGGAGATCGACTTCTCCATGTGGGGGCTGTTTGCCCGCGCGACTTTTATCGTCAAACTGGTGATGCTGATGCTGGTCGTCGCGTCGGGCTGGTCTTGGGCGATCATCATACAGAAGCTCATCAACTATCGATCTGCACGTCGTGAGGCGCAGATATTCGATGAATCCTTCTGGTCCGGGAATCCGCTGGACGAGCTGTTCGAACAGATCGGATCACGGCCCGATGGCAGTTCTGAGAAGATTTTTGCGTCAGGCATGATCGAATGGCGCAGGTCGCATCGCAACGATGGCGGGCTGATCGCAGGTGCCACGGCGCGGATTGATCGGTCAATGGATGTTGCCATCGCAAAAGAGGCGGAAACATTGCAGAAAGGTCTGCCGATTCTGGCGACCGTGGGGTCAACCGCACCGTTTATCGGCCTGTTCGGAACCGTTTGGGGTATCATGAACGCCTTCATCGAAATCGCCGAGCAGCAGAATACCAACCTGGCCGTTGTTGCACCCGGCATTGCCGAAGCTTTGCTGGCCACCGGTTTGGGGCTGCTGGCCGCGATTCCGGCGGTGATATTCTACAACAAACTCAGCGCAGACAGTGATCGCATCGTTGGTGGCTATGAGGCGTTCGCCGACGAGTTCGCCACCATTCTGTCGCGTCAGTTGGACAGCTGACATGGGGGCCGCGGTACAGCAACCGTCGGGTGGCAATGGCCGCAGACGCGGGCGGCGTCGGGGTCGTGCGCAGCCGATGGCTGAGATCAACGTGACCCCCTTTGTCGATGTCATGCTGGTGTTGTTGATCATCTTCATGGTTGCCGCACCTTTGTTAACCGTTGGTGTACCCGTCGACTTGCCCAAGACTGCGGCCAGTGCGCTGCCCGGGGATAACGAAGAACCGCTGACAGTGACCTTGACTGCGGAAGGCTTGGTACAGATCCAGACCACAGACGTTTTGCGCGAAGAGTTGATTGGCAAACTGCGTGCGATTGCAGCAGAACGCAGCAGCGACCGCGTGTTCCTGCGGGCTGATGGTGCAATACCCTATTCGCAGGTCATGCAGGTCATGGGCGCGTTGAATGCGGGTGGGTTTTCCAATGTGGGCCTTGTGACCGATACCGGTGGCCCGACGCTGGATGATGGTGGAGAGTGAGGTCGCACGGTGGACACCGGCACCAAGATTTCAGCGATTGCTCATGTGAGTTTGATTGGATGGGCGCTGTTCGGCGGGACCTTCAAGTCCGAACCGCTGCCTATGGCCGTACAGGATGTGTCTGTGATTAGCGCGGAACAGTTTGCGGCCTTGACTGCACAGCGCAACGCGCCCGAGGTACCGACCCTGCCCAGTACCTTGCAACAGCCCGAAGAGCCAGAGCCCGAGGCCAACGCGCCGGAACCTGTTCAGGAGGAACAACCGCGCCCTGAACCGGTAACGCCGACCGAACCTGAGCCGGAGGCGGAACCAGAAACGGTCGAAGCACCTCCTGAGCCTGAAGTGATCGAAGAACCGCCGGTTCTGATCGAACCTGAAACCGAATCCGCCGCACTTCCTGTCCCTCCGGGGCCCGAGGCACAGCCGCGCCCTGCGGACCGGGTTGCACCAGAAGCCATTGCGCCACCACCCCCCGAAGCGAAACCGGATGACGTTGAAACACCGCCTGTTTCCCTTGATGAGGGCGCGGAAACGCAGCAGGAACAGCAGGATCAGACAGCACCGGAAGAAGCCGCGCCCGAAATTGTGACCGAGGCCGAAGAAACCGAAGAACAATCGCCTCGAACGTCGCCGCGTCCGCGGGTACGGCCCAACAGACCGACACCTCCGGCCGAGCCGGTTGTAGCAGAAGCACCTGAGCCAGCGCCGGAAACGCCTTCGCAGAACGACGAAGCGGCGATCAATGATGCCTTGGCCGAAGCGCTGGAGGGGAGCACAGAACCTTCGGGCCCACCGCTGACCAGCGGCGAAAAGGATGCGATGCGCGTAGCTGTTTCGCGCTGTTGGAATGTCGGGTCACTTTCGACGGATGCCCTGAACGTGGTGGTCGTGGTTGGTTTTTCGCTGAACCGAGACGGCACAGTTGTGGCCAACAGTGTGCGCAAGCTGGACAGTTCTGGTGGGTCGTCCGCTGCTGAGGGCCAAGCTTACGAGGCCGCACGACGCGCGGTTTTACGCTGCGGGTCGAAAGGTTACGATCTGCCTGCTGACAAATACGACCAGTGGCAGGATATTGAGATTACATTCAATCCCGAGAGGATGCGGATCAAATGATGAAACTTCTGACAAGCCTCGTTCTTGGCCTGACGCTTTTGTCGGCACCGGTACACGCTCAGAGTGGCCCCCTTCGTCTGGAAATCGACGAAGGGATCATCGAACCCATGCCCTTTGCCGTTCCGAACTTCGTGCCTGATGGTGCATCTGCCGCGCAATACGCCACGGATATCTCTCGGGTCGTTGCCGCGGATTTGACGGGAACAGGGCTGTTCCGGGAAATATCCTCGGATGCGTTCATCAGCCGGGTCAGCAGCTTTGACGCTCCGGTTCAGTTTGCGGACTGGAAGGCGATCAATGCTCAGGCTCTTGTTACAGGTGCGGTCAACGTTTCGGGTGAGCGCCTGACTGTTCGGTTTCGGGTTTGGGATGTGTTCTCGGGTCAGGAACTAGGGGATGGTCTGCAACTGGCCGGAACAACCGATGGCTGGCGGCGCATGGCGCACAAGGTAGCCGATCAGGTCTACAGCCGGATCACAGGTGAAGGCGGTTACTTTGACAGCCGTGTCGCGTTTGTCTCGGAAAGCGGGCCTAAGAACCAACGGCTCAAGCGTTTGGCGATCATGGATTACGACGGCGCAAATGTGCAATATCTGACGGACAGCGCTGCGATTGTGCTTGCGCCGCGGTTTTCGCCCTCTGGCGACCGGCTGCTATACACCAGCTACGAAAGCGGCAGCCCGCGCATCTATGTTCTGGATGTAGGCAGCGTGCAGCGCCAAGAACTGAGAACCCAAGACGGCACCATGAGCTTTTCGCCCCGGTTCTCACCTGATGGGAGATCAATTGTGTATTCGCTGATCCAGGGCGGAAATACGGATCTTTGGAGGATGGATCTGGCCTCGGGTCAAAGTGCGCGGCTCACCAATACGCCAGCGATCGAGACCGCGCCAAGCTATTCACCGGATGGCAGTCAGATCGTGTTCGAAAGCGACCGTTCGGGGACACCACAGCTTTATGTCATGCCAGCCAATGGCGGCGAGGCGACGCGCATCAGCTTTGGGCAGGGGCGCTATGGCACCCCCGTATGGTCGCCGCGTGGGGATCTAATTGCCTTTACCAAGCAGAACAAAGGCCGGTTCCATATCGGTGTCATGCGGACAAATGGGGATGAAGAACGGTTGCTGACATCCTCTTTCCTGGATGAAGGCCCAACATGGTCCCCCAATGGTCGGGTGATTATGTTCACCCGCGAGACGCAGGGTGCCAGCGGCCGCGCCACGTTGTACTCGGTGGATATCTCGGGCCGCAATCTGCGGCCAGTACGGACGCCGGATGGCGGCAGCGATCCGTCCTGGGGGCCACTGCAAAATTGATCGCCGCTTGGGCGCGGCAAAGTTCACAACAATCCGTCGCTGTGGTAAACAGGCGGCAATAATCAAAACACGAGGCACTTGAAATGAACGTATTGGGCAAAATCCTGGCATTGGGCGCGCTGAGTGTGATCGCCGCCTGTTCAAACAATGATCCTTCGGCACTGGGTGGTGGCGCTGGTGGCAGCGGTGCGATTGTGCCGGGCTCACCCAGTGATCCGCGCTCGCCCGCGTATTTCCAGCAGACGGTCGGCGACCGTGTCCTGTTCTCGGTAGATCAGTCGACATTGACGCCGCAGGCCAAAACCACCTTGCAGGGGCAGGCCGAATGGCTTTTGGCGAACCCGGATTATGTAGCCAAAATCGAAGGTCACGCGGACGAACAAGGCACCCGTGAATACAACCTTGCTCTGGGCGCACGTCGGGCAAACGCAGCGCGGGAATTCCTGATCTCACGCGGGGTTGCGGGCAACCGTTTGCAAACCGTCAGCTATGGCAAGGAACGCCCGATCGAGATATGCAGCACCGAGGAATGCTATTCCAAGAACCGTCGCGCGGTGACGGTGCTGACCGGTTCAACATTGGGGTAAGACAATGCGAGTTGCAGGATGGGTCTTGGCCGCAGTCATGGCGACAGTCGGCGTAGCACAAGCGCAAGATCAACAGACGCTGGCGGATATCCGGCAGGAACTGACGGTGTTACACGTCGAAATTCAACGCCTCAAGCGCGAGTTTTCAACGACCGGGTCGCCAGCGCCGAACCTCTCCGGCAGTTCGGTCCTTGAACGGGTCGACGCAATCGAGGCCGAGCTTCAGCGCCTGACGCGTCAGACAGAACAATTGAACCAACGTGTGCAGAATGTTGTCACAGATGGCACAAATCGGATCGGAGATATGGAGTTTCGGCTTTGTGAGTTGGAGCCGAATTGCGATATTTCGACCGAGGAAACCCCAACGCTAGGCGGAGATAGCGGAACAGAAAACCTGCCGTCGGTACAACCGACTGATCCAAACCCAAGTGATCAAGTTGAACTGGCCGTTGGTGAGCGAGCCGATTTCGACGCGGCATCTCAGGCGCTGGCGGATGGTGATTTTCAAGCCGCGGCCACCTTGTTTTCGCAGTTTGACACGTCATACCCCGGCAGCCCATTGGCGCCTGAAGCAAACCTGAAACGCGGTCAGGCGCTGGAAGGGATGGGCGACACGCGCGAGGCGGCACGGGCCTTTCTTGCCAGCTTTACGGGCGATTCCGAAGGGACGTTTGCGCCCGAGGCTTTGTTTGAACTTGGCGCCGCTCTGGGGCGTCTGGGGCAAACCGATCAGGCCTGCATCACGCTCAGCGAAGTTGGTGTGCGCTTCCCATCCTCGGCAACCGCATCAAGTGCCACGCAGGAGATGTCGTCGCTGGGGTGTTCTTGACCAGCCACGCCGACAGCTTAAAATCTGACCTTCGCGCGCGGCTTCCCAACGTCCTGCCGCGCCGTCTTGGTATCGCCGTTTCGGGGGGGGGTGATTCCGTCGCGCTGATGCATCTTTTGCATGAGATTGCGCAAGCGGAAGGGATCGAACTGCGGGTCGCTACAGTTGATCACGGATTACGCGCCGCATCAGCAGATGAGGCGCAGACGGTTGCTAGACAAGCTCAGAGATTGGGGATCTCGCACGATACGCTGCGTTGGCAAGATTGGGACCAGACAGGCAATTTACAGGATCAAGCCCGTCAGGCCCGGTATTCTTTGCTGACAAAGTGGGCGCGTGATCAGGACGTAGCCGCCATTGCTTTGGGACACACCGCAGACGATCAGGCTGAAACCGTTTTGATGCGCTTGGGGCGCGCCGCGGGCGTAACAGGGCTGTCGGCTATGTCGGCCACGCGCTCTCAGGGTGGGGTTCAGTTGCTCCGTCCGCTATTGGATGTGACCCGCCAAAGGTTGCGCAATTACCTGACCGAGATCGATGTCGGTTGGATCGAAGACCCTTCGAATCAGGACACGCGGTTTGACCGGATAAAGGCGCGAAAAGCCTTGCAAGATCTTGAACCTGCGGGAATTACGCCGGAAGTCTTGACGAGGGTTGCAGAAAACCTTGCACAAGCGCGTGAGGCCTTAGCTCGTTATGCGCAGGAATCCGCGCGAAAAATCGCATCTGTGAACGACGGTGATGTGGTGCTGGATCGCGCAGGATTTGGCGCTCTGCCTGATGAAATTCAGCGGCGCATTTTGGTAGGGGCCGTCCTGTGGATTTCTGGGGCAAGGTATTCGCCACGCCGAACAACGGTTGCGCAGGCGTTAAAGGCTGTTCTGAGTGGGCAAGCGGGCTCGATTGGGGGCTGCCTTGTGGTGCCGCAGGGTAATAAAGCTTGGATTTGCAGGGAATTCGGGACCATTGAAGGGCTTTCTGCCCCGCTCGGCGAACGCTGGGACGGACGGTGGGTTTTCTCTGGGCCCAAGGTGGAAACGGCCGAAATTCGGGGTCTTGGAGAGGGCGGTCTGTTGCAGCTGCCGGACTGGCGTGTAACCGGCAGACCGCGCCTTGCGTTAAAGTCTTCACCTTCGATCTGGCAAGGGACCGACCTGCTTGCTGCACCATTAGCAGGGCATTCAAACGGATGGCGCGCGGAACTGGCCTCGGATTGGCCCGAGTTTCACACGTTGCTTTTATCGCATTGAACCTGCCGCAATCCTCTCTATTTTAAGAAGTAACCCGGCAGATCCCCATCTGCCGTAATCTTTTTGGGAGAATTTCCTTGGGCAACGCTCGCAATATCGCCTTTTGGGTCGTTCTGTTTCTGCTGATCCTTGCACTGTTCAATTTGTTCAGCGGACCGGGTGGAACGCTTCAGAGCAATGAAAGAACCTATTCTGACTTTGTCAGTGCCGTGCAGGGGGGCGACGTCAAGAATGTGACCCTCGATGGTGAGCAGATCCGCTACACGACCGAAAGCGGCGGCACCTATGTCACGATCAAACCCGGCGATGCCGAAGTAACCAAGCTTCTGATCGACGAGAACATTCCGGTCCGGGCTGAAAAGCAGCAGCAATCAGGCTTCCAATCGTTCCTGATTACGCTCCTGCCCTTCTTGCTGCTGATCGGCGTCTGGGTCTATTTCATGAACCGGATGCAAGGTGGCGGCAAAGGCGGTGCGATGGGTTTTGGCAAGTCCAAGGCCAAGATGCTGACCGAAAAGCATGGCCGCGTGACCTTTGATGACGTTGCGGGCATTGACGAGGCCAAGGAAGAGCTGGAAGAGATCGTGGAATTCCTGCGCAACCCGCAGAAATTCTCGCGTCTTGGCGGCAAGATTCCCAAAGGCGCATTGCTTGTTGGCCCTCCGGGTACAGGTAAGACGCTTTTGGCGCGTGCGATTGCGGGTGAGGCCGGTGTGCCATTTTTCACGATCTCGGGCTCAGACTTTGTCGAAATGTTTGTGGGTGTCGGTGCAAGCCGTGTCCGCGACATGTTCGAACAGGCCAAGAAGAACGCCCCCTGTATCGTCTTCATCGACGAGATTGACGCCGTAGGTCGCCATCGTGGCGCCGGCTATGGCGGTGGTAACGATGAACGCGAACAGACGCTCAACCAGTTGCTGGTCGAGATGGACGGGTTCGAAGCCAACGAAGGCGTGATCATTCTTGCGGCCACCAACCGGAAGGACGTTTTGGACCCTGCGCTGCTGCGTCCGGGCCGTTTCGACCGCAACGTGACCGTAGGCAACCCAGACATCAAAGGCCGCGAGAAGATCCTGGGCGTTCACGCGCGTAAGACACCCTTGGGCCCCGATGTCGATCTGCGCATCATTGCGCGCGGTACACCGGGATTTTCGGGCGCTGATCTGGCCAACCTCGTAAATGAGGCCGCGCTAATGGCCGCACGTGTCGGTCGCCGCTTTGTCACGATGGAAGACTTTGAGAACGCCAAGGACAAGGTGATGATGGGGGCCGAGCGTCGCTCGATGGTGCTGACCCAGGATCAAAAGGAAAAGACCGCCTATCACGAGGCCGGTCACGCCGTTGTGGGCCTGACCCTGCCGTTGTGTGACCCGGTCTACAAGGCGACTATCATCCCGCGCGGTGGCGCGCTGGGTATGGTTGTGTCGCTGCCCGAAATGGATCGTCTGAACTATCACCGCGATGAATGCGAGCAGAAACTAGCCATGACCATGGCTGGCAAGGCTGCCGAGGTGATCAAATACGGTGAAGATCACGTCTCGAACGGTCCCGCAGGTGATATCATGCAAGCCAGCCAGCTGTCGCGCGCCATGGTGATGCGCTGGGGCATGTCCGACAAGGTTGGTAATATTGACTACGCAGAGGCGCATGACGGTTATTCAGGCAACACAGCCGGGTTCTCGGTTTCGGCGCATACCAAAGAGCTGATCGAGGAAGAGGTGAAACGCCTCATCCAGCAGGGCTATGAACGCGCCCACCAAATCCTGTCTGAACAAACTGAGGAATGGGAACGGTTGGCACAGGGCCTTCTGGAATATGAAACCCTGACCGGTGATGAGATCAAGCGCGTCATGAATGGGGAACCGCCCAGTGAAAACGACGATGAAGGCGACACCCCTGATGAGGGCAGTGCACCCAGCGTGACTGCGATTCCCAAAACCAAAGTCAAAAAATCTCCGCCCGAGGGCGGGATGGAGCCGGAACCCACGGCATAGTGACAGAGACCCGGGCCTTGTCCCGGGTCTTTTCATTTTCGCTTTTCATCAGATCGCATCAGGTCAATATGGCGGGCGAGTATCTTCCGATGGGGTGCACATGCCGGTCTTGCGTGAAACAGAGTTTGTAGCTGAAGTGGTTTGGCTGGGTCATGTCCCTGCCGCCAAGTCTTTGCGCGCCCAAGCGGTGAACCGGGTAAGCCTTGGGTTCGCGGGTGACAGCGGAGCCCGTCACGAAGGCCTGAATCGTGCATCCTGCGTGCGGGTTAAGAACCTCTATCCGCAAGGCACCGAAATCCGAAACGTCCGCCAGCTTTCTGTTCTATCGGCTGAGGAACTTGATGCGATTGCGCGTGAGATGGGTCTGGACCAACTGGATCCCTCGCATCTGGGGGCTTCGATTGTTTTGAGTGGAATCCCCGACTTTACCCATATTCCACCATCCTCTCGGTTACAGGCCGCCAACGGTCTGACAATAACGGTTGATATGGAAAATCGTCCCTGCGTTTTGCCCGGGCGCGAGATCGAAGCGGATCAACCTGGGCACGGCGCGGCGTTCAAACCCGCAGCAGAAGGGCGTCGTGGTGTAACAGCCTGGGTGGAACGACCCGGGGTGCTTCAACTGGGGGATACGATGACGCTGTTCGTGCCCGACCAGCGAAATTGGGCGTCATAGCTCCCTCTCGTTTCCGATTACAAACCGCAGACATGCCCTGACGCCGTTTCGCGGCATGAAAATGTCGGAATCCACAACCATCGAGATTGTACACAACGGTATGGATTGCACATCGTCGGCGCACCGCGTCGGTTTTGCGCGGCATTCAATCAGGGACCTTGCCCACATGAGTTATAAATCTGACATTGAGATTGCCCGAGAGGCCATTAAGCAGCCGATCCAGGAGATTGGTGGTAAGATTGGGATTTCCA
>NZ_JBQFPW010000013.1:0-146937 GCF_056536585.1 Ruegeria sp. CK2 | reverse complement strand
ACTTGGATGTGTTGGTGGGCAACGAGGCGCTGGCCAGAGTTGAGAGTGATTTGCGTGAAGCCTTGTTTAGTTTTTGCGCCGATCGTGGAAACACCATGAATTTCACATATCGTTCCAACCGGATTGACTGGATTCTGGAGTTGGTGCGGTTGGGGAGGGGGTTTGTGATCCTGCCCGAGACGGCAATCCCAAGGAGCAAGGAATTTACCTCACTGACCATTGAGGATGCCAACTTTGAACGTCACGTAGTTGCGCTTCGGTATGCCCACCAACCTGTACGCCCCGAAATCCGGGGTTTCACTCAAGAACTGGCCAGGCACAAGCCAGCTCTTGAGAACGCTGCGTGATTGCCTTTTGTGACAACGGTGAGTTGTAGCTCTGTGGCCATGGTTACCCAATGTCCGCCTGCTTTGGTGTAAAAAGTGGAAGGAGCGACGAATGATCAGACGGCAATCGCCACCTGTTGGTTATGGGTCGGTAACGTCAACCAGAGCTTTAATGCCGCTGACAGGAACCGAAGTCTTCCCTCGAACGCTCCTATTCAAAACAACATATTCACCGGTTTCAGCTTCGGGAACGTGATTGCTGAGGTAAAGAATATCTTGTTTTGGGATTGACAGCTCGATCTGGAGGTCTCCGTAGGCTCTGTTTCCATCAGCCGTAAATCCGTTTAGTGTGTCCATTTCCACCAAAACTGTGTCCATACCTTTTTGAACGGCTTTGACCTTGTCCTGCCATATCCCAGCGGCGTACCCGCCCCCTCTCAGCGGTTGGTTCAAAGTGAAGCGGGAGTAGCCGAGGCGAAGGTTTCTCTTAAGAACCACGCTGTCGCTAGTGAGCTTTGCTTGCGTAAAATCCCAAAGGCGGAGCAGTTCTTCGGCACCTGCCGAAAACATCTGATCAGAGAAAGTCTCGGTCGGTTCGGGACACTCGGCGATCCAATGTTCTAACACTCGGTCTTCGTATCCCGGGAGACGGTCAATCCCAAAAGCTCTTCTGGCGCAGAATATTATAAAGGCATAGGCACTTCCACGTTTACTGTAGGAATAGCCGCTTTCGAAATACTTCGGATTTGACGCACGCCAAGCCAATGCTTCTCGAACCGCTTGATTCTGAAAATCGAAGTAATCAAGCATGGCCTCATCCTCCTCATTGTGAACTAATGCAGTCATTGAGCCCAATCCAGACAACGGCTTTCGTCTATTGCAGAGCAGCTAGAAGACGTATGCGTTCGTTTTCGATCGTTGCCGATTTGATTCTCTTTTCAGGCCATACTGATTGATCAGCATGTTGACGACTGCCGGTTCTGGACAGGTCTCGGGATAAAGTGTGATGCTGATTAAGCGTTCGGACATTGCATCAAGGAATTTCTCGATCGCACCCAAGCGTTTCCATTTACGTAACACATCCCCTGTTGCTGATGTTAACAAGCCAACCGGCGTTCCATCTTCAAGTGTTATTCCAAGGTGGTAGACGCTCGCACCCGTTGCATTATCGAAGGGGATTCTGATGACATGCCCAACAAACGTCCTGTCGCTGCTTTGTTCCCGTATTTGTCGCGTCGTGATCGTAAGCATCTGGTCTTCCGGGCTCCTGGCATTTCTTGGCAGTGTGATAATGTTTAGTGACAATGCTCAGATCGTAAGACGAGGTAGAAGTGTTGAGGCGCTATTTTTTAATAGGCCCTGACTATGGCTTGGTCGTGAAAAAAGTGACTAGTCAGTTCCATCATCAAACGTCGCAACCTCCGTCAAACGTAGTGTTCTGACGGGAAATAACCTGCCGTTGTGCCTCTGTCTCGGGATGTTTCCCAGCCGAACCATCCCACCTAAGAGTGAAAGAGGGCCTTTGGAATTTGTGATCCCGGAAGAGGATCGAGAAACTTTTCCAAAGGAACTCAAAAAGGCAGATCTCACGATAGCGGATACCTATTCAAATATAGCTTTTTGGAATTTCCCTAATGCAGCAAGCTGGTTCTATTTTTGCGCATGGAACGAACTGATTGCCCTCTGTGGGCCCGGCCAAAAATCGCCAATATACGCAATAAATTCAGCCTGTTACTTGCAAGCCGAGTGGGTCTGACGTATCATCGGCTCATCGGCTCATCGGCTCATCGGCTCATCGGCTCATCGGCTCATCGGCTCATCGGCTCATCGGCTCATCGGCTCATCGGCTCAAATTCCGCCGCTGCGCCTTGGCGTAGGCAGTAGCACCCACCGGTTAAAACATTCCTACAGTCTGACACCCGGCCGCAAACCGGCCATCACGCGCGGATTAACTTACTTCCCGATCTCTGTTACGCGTCCTATGGCTGCAAGCGGTGTGTGGTCTGGTGTGATCTCTTCGCATTTTACCACGATCAGGGCGGACGGCGCGGAAGCTGCGCTCTGCCGGTCTCTGACGGTAGCTCGCTTTTGGCTGAGGCTGGAGCGACGCCTTAGGATTTTGGAATTTCCCCAATACAGCCAACGGATTCTTGTGTTGGGTACAGAACGAGCTGATTGCTTCGCGGCTGTTCGGTTGAAAGTCGCTAATATCTGCAATAAATTCAGCATATTACTTGCGATCCGGGTGAGCCAGATGTATCATCGGTTCATCGGTTCATCGGTTCATCGGTTCATCGGTTCATCGGTTCATCGGTTCATCGGTTCATCGGTTCATCGGTTGCGAGAACCGTGCGCTATGGCGCAGACAACAGCACTGACCAGTTACATCATCCTGACAGCCTGACTTCCGGCCGCAAGTCGGCCATCGCGCATGGATCAATTGGCGATCTGATCAGGGCTTCCGGATTGGATGGCTTTACGCGGTTGTCCTCGGCCGCCGTGATGGCGATCATCGGTGCGAGATCAGCTGCAACCACCCCGCACATTTTACCCCGATCAGAAGAACGGACGGCGCGAAAGCAACACGGTCGACCGCCAACTGTGGTTCGCCTCCGGCCGATGTCCATAACTATGCCCGCATTTATGCCAACCCACTGACCGCCTGACGGGCAGGGCGGTATCTTTTCCCGATCGTGTTCAAACACGTTGGCGATGACCCTCACAGGAGTATTTCAGAATGACAAACCAGTGCTTAGGCCCCAAGCCCGCTCTTCGCTCTCCCCACGTCTCGGTTCGGGCTGGTCGTTTGACCAAGTTCAAGGGCCATGTGGCGAGCATTGCGCCAGGGCTTTGCGTTGTGGCGACGGCTGCAGTGCTGTTCACCGGCAGCGCAGCACAGGCCGCCAATGAGTGTGGGACGGACGAGGTTGGCCAAGACACTGTCACATGTGACGCTAGCGATATCACCGCTAATGGTATCAACTATAGTGAATCAGATGGGGTCACACTGATCCTTGATGACCCAGACATGACGGTGGGCGGTTCCGGGGTGAAGGTGGAGGGTGCGGCGGGAAGTGAAGGTGAAATCTTCATACACCTGAAGGACGGCGAGGTGTCTACGTCTGGGGAGGCAAATCGCGCGCTTTGGGGGACTACCCGGGGTCGCGGCAGTGTAACCGTCCAAATGGATGGCGGCAGAATCACCACAGCTGAGGTAAATGCTTACGGCCTTTGGGCGCAGATCAACAATTCAGACCCCGACGAGGCTGCCAGGAATGAAGCCGACGCGAAAGCGGTCATGACCGGTGGAGAGATTAATACCAGCAAGCGGCACGGGCATGGGCTGTTGGTGAGTCATGAGGGCTTTGGCAATGCGATCGGGCAAATAGAGGATGGCGGCAAAATCGCCACAAGTGGGGGTGACGCTTACGGTGTCAAGGCGGAGGTCAAACATGCTGAGAGTACGGCCAACGCGACGGCAAGCATGACCGATGGGGAGATCCATACTGGCGGTATTTGGTCCCATGGGCTGTATGCGATCAACAGGGGCCTTGGCGCTGCAACGGTGCAAATGGACGGCGGCAGCGTCACCACTGGTAAGTTGCATGCGCGTGCGTTGTATGCCGAAATCACCAACCAGAATAGTGAAGCTCGGGCTACGGCGAGCGCGACTGGTGATGCGAAGATCAAGACGGTGGATAGGAAGGCCTACGGGCTTCTGGCGAAGACTGATGGCCTTGGCGATACGCTTGCTGCGATAGATCGCAGCTCAATTACCACACTCGGGAGAGAAGCTCACGGGCTTTGGGCGGAGATTGCCAACACTGCGAGTACGGCCACATCAACCGCACACATGAACGAAAGCAATATCAATACGATCGCTGACGATACTTATGGGCTTTTTGCGTGGACCGAGGGTCGCTTCGGCGGGGCGCTTGCGCAAATGAGTGGCGGAAGAGTCACCACGCTTGGGGAAGACGCTTACGGGCTTCTGGCGTATGTCCACGAGGCGGGGAGTGAAGCCACAGCGACGGTGCGTATGACCAAGGGGGATGTCGAGACGATCGGTGAGTATTCCCATGCGCTTTGGGCAGACAACAGGGGCCTTGGCAGTGCGACGGTGCAGCTGGAGGGCGGCACAGTCACCACGGCGGGGAAAGGTGCTTATGGGCTTTTGGCGGGAGCTTACGGCGGCGGGCTGGCTGTTGTCGACCTGGGTGAGGAGGCCACTGTCAGGGTTTACGGAGCGGATGCAGACGGGATCCGCGCTGAGGGTGCAACAGGCTTTGACGTGGACGTAGCCGGGTCTGTGACCGGCGGCGCTGGCAACAACGGCACCGCGATCCACACGATCTCCAGCGCCGGGGGGACGATTGATATCGCCAGCACCGGCAGGGTGATGGCGGGGGGCTCTGGTATTGCGATACAGGACAGGGGTGGCGATGCAGTCATCAATTCGGAAGGAACCATCGCTGGGGATATTCGTCTTGGGGCGGGTAACGATACGCTGGACCTGACAGGCGGCAGTTTCACCGGGAATCTTGATGCCGGTGACGGCGATGATGCCGTCACGATTTCCGCCACCACCGAGTATGACAGTTCCTACATTCTGGACGGCGGTAGGGGTAGCGATCACCTGACGCTGCATGGCCAGACCATGACCACAATGAAGAACGTTAGAAACTGGGAACATCTCACGCTGAACGACACGGAACTGAGCCTGGACGGGTTGGACAGGCTGAATATGGGTTTGTCCATTGAGGCCGGGGCTGTATTCAGCGCGACTGGCGGGGGCACGCCCACCTGGGCGACGATTGCAGATAAAGTGGCCAGTGCCTCTGGCGGGGGAGGGGGGATCACCATCGCAGGGGATGTGACCAACAGGGGGACCCTTGTCCTGAACGTGCAGGACGGGGCTACGGATGATGTGATCACCATCGAGGGGGATTACACCGGCTCGGGAAGCAGCGTTGTTGCGCTGGATACGATTTTGGACAGCGGTGGTCCTGGCTCCGACAGGCTCGTGATCACCGGCGATACGTCAGGCCAGACGATGCTGTCGCTGGCCGGCGTGGACAGCTCCGGCGCAGAGGTGACAGAGCTTGAGATCGACGTGGTCTCTGTGGGCGGGCAGTCTGACGGAACCTTCACCCTTATGGACGGCAACCATGTCACTTCGGATGGGGAACAGGCGGTTATCGCAGGTGCCTACCTCTATAGGCTGGCCGAGACAGGCCGCGGCTGGGCGTTGAGCGCGCGGTCAGAGGCAGGGGAGGCGGTCTATCAACCGTCTGCGCCGATCTATGACAGCTATGGCCAGTCGCTGCTGGCCCTGAATGGCCCCGCGTCCCTGCGCAAACGGGGCAGCTCGGAAGACTTCCGGAGCCTGGCCTGGGATGGGGGACCCGCCACTCAAACCGCAGGCTCGCCGCTGTGGTTCCGGATGGGGACAGAACAGGTCACGCTGGCGGCAGAGCACAGCACAACAGGGGCCGCGCTCGACAGCAGTCTCTGGGAGCTGGAGATCGGTGGGGATGTTGTCCTGAGCGAGAGCGGGGCAGGGCTGCTTGTGGGCGGGCTGCAGTTCTCCTACGCCACGGGCAGTGCCTCGGTCACCTCTGAGTTTGGGGATGGTTCGATTGACACCAGTGGCTTTGGCCTTGGGGTGACGGCCACGTGGTATGACACGCGCCGGTTTTATGTGGACGGGCAGTTCACGTTTGCCTCCTACACGAGCGATCTGGACGCCGACAGGATTGGAACCCTGGCGGACGGCAACGGCGGCACCGGCTATGCGCTGTCGGTGGAGGCGGGACAGCAGCTTGACCTGGGCGCCCGGCTGACGGTGATCCCGCAGGCGCAGCTGAGCCTGTCCTCTGTTGCGTTTGATGACTTTGAGGGTGAGCGTTACGGGGAGCGGGTGACGCTTGAGGATGCGTCCAGCCAGCAGCTGCGGCTTGGGCTTGAGTTTGGTGCGCAGGAGGCACAGGAGACGCGGCGGCTTTATGGCATCGTGAACCTGTTCCATGAGTTTGGCGCGGGCAGTGAGGTGACTGTTGCGGGGGCGACCCTGACGACCGAGAGTGAGCCCTGGGCCGTTGGGGTCGGCTTTGGCGGCAACTATGCCCTGACGGACCGCGTGGATCTCTTTGGCGAAGCCTCTTATGCCACCGGGCTCAGCAACGCCGGTGATACCAGCGCTCTGAGTGCAAATGCAGGCCTCAAAATGGTGTTCTGAGGGGGTGGGTCTGGTCGTTGTGAGGACTGGAGCGTCAGCAAACAGGCAATTCCGGAGCAGCGCACCGACCACGCCGAACATCTGCCAATTCTCCGCGACAAGCCTGAATTGGTAGAATGAGCCCTTACCAGACCTTCATCGCACTTTGAGGCTTCGCTCGTGCAGCAAGTCGCAAGTCGCACATTCCGGACGTTCAAATCCCAGTGTCAGATGGCAGAATGGCGGACTAAGCCGCCGTTGGTTGCACTGCAATCAATGTCTGGTTTCGCGAGCCAAAATGCGCACGGCCTTGATCGCGGTATCGTGCTGTGCCTGTAGCCCATCACGTCCCGTCTCCCGACTGACCAACTGGGCTAATTCAGGATAGCGCTCGACCGCTGGTGTATTGCGTAGTGCGAGGCCGATGTCCGAATTTTCACCAACGAAACAGGGCAATGTCGCAAGAACCGATAAATCACTGACACGGCTGCCAGCCACGTCCAATCGCGTAAGGTTCTCCATACCAATCAATGGGTGAAGGCTCACAATATTTGTGCTGCTGCATGTAAGCGTGATTAGTCTGCTGCAGTTTTCTAGCCCGTCTAAATTTTCAAAGGCGCCCCCAAACAACGATAGTATTTCGAGACTTGGAGGCGAAGGCAGTGGTCTTAAGAGTGGACCATATGCGTTCTTGTCTGTTGAGATAACCAGACGACGTAGCTCCCTACAAAACGACAAAGGCGAAAGGTCGGTTCGCGCTGAGATCTGAACAAGTGCGGCATCTTGCAAATGTGGCAACTCTGTCAGAGGACGCAAATCGGAGTTGGCGGACGGGCAGAACACCAAGTGCGTTAGTTCTTTCATATCTGAAAGAAAAGATAGATCAGCCAAAGCGACCTTGAACCGTAGTGCGAGAGAACGCATTTGAGTTAAGTTTTTTAGCGGGCGAGCATCTGATACCTTGAAATCGTTCAGCTCTAAGGCTTCCAAACCAGAAAGCTCAGAAATTGGCGAAATATCTGTGACTTCTGGCGCAGTCAACTTGAGCTTCTTCAGGCCAGTATGAGAAGCCAAGGGATGCAAATCCATTGCGCCATGTAACCTAGCATCAATTTGCCGTAGGCTTTTTGATCTCGTCAAAGCGTCGAGAGATAGGTTTCCGACTTTCTGGAATTTAAGCTCCACCAGCTCGGGTTGCTTCGTGACTTCAGCAAGGTCTGCAAGCACCTGAAACTCTGCTTTCTCAAGCTTCGGTAAGTTACCAAGAGTGATATTGCCATGGGTATTGAGTATTTTGATTTCGATAAGTTCCGGCAAATCGGGAACTTTGACATGTATTTCGCCGGAGTGGCTTAGCTCTAGCCTCTGAAGTTTTTTCAACGAAGCCAGCACCGAAAAATCCGCAATCTCTGACGCATTGATTTTCAAGCTTTCGAGGCTGGGCAACCCACCCAGTGGAGACAAATCTGTGATTTCAGTATGGGAAATTTCTAGCTCGCGCAGATGGCCATCAAGTTGGCTAATTTCCGGCAAAAGCCTTCTGGACTTCCCGGAGATGACCATTCTAGCAGCCTTTGTTTCAGCACAACGCCTAATTGCACTCAAAGCAAATTCGACCGGGTCAGTCGACGCTCCGTTTTGGGAAAGGCGATCAGAGGACACCGCTGGCGACTGAATCCGCCTGAGCAACTCCTGTTTGGCTCTTTGAAAGAGGTCACTTTTGGTCGGCTTTTTCATAAGTAGACATTCGCGGCAATGCGGAAGAAATGCAATCTGGGCTCGCTGCTGCCGTTCTCTGCGACATGCCCCAACAGATCGAATGAGCCCATACCGGTCATTGCTCTTTTTTTCATGCTGCGCATGCACCGACCAAACGAAACAATTACTATTTCCCACAGATCAAAACAAAGCAGACATTAAAGCTACGGCTGCCGGAATTGCGTTCCCTTATGTTGATTTATTGAAAAGCTGCCGGGCCAGACAGTCGTCGTAGCGTCCGAGTGCAATCCCGGTATCGATTGCCGCGTTCTGCGCGCCAGTACGTCGGGCACGGCAGTGGTCGCAGGTGCAGGGCGGGCAGTTGGAATCGGGGCCACACAGCTCGCACCCCATGCCGGTCGGTAGTTCTGGCTCATCCTGTTCCGTGATGTCGAACATCAGCGCCGGTCCCTTTTGTCGAACTTATGACCGGCTCGACGCTAACATACGTCTACAACCCTACCGACTGTGTTATTGTGAAGTAAGCTTGAAAAGACCACCGTCAAAGAAAGGTTCTATCTCTGTGCAGAATGGCACTCTCCCGGTTATCTCGCCGTAACCGCCATAATCCACAATTTCCCCATTGAGTTGGGTAAAGCTTGTGTCACCGAACTCGCGGTCATAAGCAATGAATTTCCCCGTCAACAAGCTATCACCGCTTCCCTGCAACTGGATTGGTTCTACTTTATCAATTGCTCGAGGAAGCACCGGGGCAGGAGCCTGTCGGCCTGTCGTGTCGATGATCGAGTTCCATGCACTAGATACGTTTAGGGCGTTCCTTATTATTACCAACGACCCTATTGAACTCACTTGGCAACTTGTACAGTCAAAGTTTTTTACAACACTACCAATGAATTCTATCGAAATTGTGGAAGTCAATTGGAGAAAACTCAAATTTACTTCGGCAAAACTGATTGAAAGATTTTCGGGCACTCGACCCACCTTATCCAATGTAATGAGAGCCCCGAGCCTTACTGTATGGTCCTTATCCTCTAACAAGATCTCGAGGGCAGACACAATTTTGTCTCCGATAAGCTGGGAATCTGCGAGTTTTGAGATCGCTGCTACCGATGAAGGATTAGTCTCCTCTCGCAATTCATTGTCCGAGAAGGTCAACTCGCAACCCTGAACCAGTTTAGGGAGTTCGTAGAACCAATTTAGATCCGCGGAGGCTACGATCCGGTCTGTGTTCCGCAAACGTTCCCTGAGCTCAGACACCATTGTGACGCTTATTAGTTCGTTTTGAAACGCAAACCTCTCATTTTGGGTCTGAAGTTGCTTTCTTTGTTCTATCAACTCGTTTGTTTGCTCTCGGAGTCTCTTGTTTTGCTCAAACAGAAGCACCGTACCTGCAAACCCTCCGAACGCTATCAAGAGCGCAACATTAGTGCCTATTACCCATCTGTAGAAATTGTTCCAAGTCCACCAACCGATCACAAAGCTCGCCAGTTCTGTGGCCGATTTTTTTGCTCGGCTACGGTCCCCTGAAACGACGGCATCAAAAACTTCTATGGCACCGTTTGAAACTTCCGTAATTGTCGCCTCGGCAACTCCGAGGAAGCGTTTGAGGACAAACTTCCTAAGTGCAAACCCCAAAAAAAGCAACAGCGTGAGCGCTAGCATTCCACCGAAGGCCATTGCAACTAAACTCAAGGCGCGCTCCGTTGCAACTGACCACGCAGCGATTGCTACTGAGACGCCAATTATCAGTGCAGATATTGCTCCAAGCCAAAACCAAACATGTTTTTGCATTTGCCACCCCTCGCTGTTTCGAAGGTCCCACAACAGACTCAAAGAATGCTTGAGCAAGGCGGTTGAAATATTTCTTAGTACTTCGCAAGTCTAACATACGAAAAATAGCTTGTTTGAAGCAATAATAGTGTTCCCATACCATGCGGTCGGGTCCCTTTGGTCTTGTCGCCCATGTCTGCGTTCCTTTATGTGCGGCTGTGTTCGATGGCTTTGTCGACAGGCGCGGTACGCCAGTCGGGCCAATCTCGAATCTCGTTCTGATCCTGCTTTTCTTGGATCAAGCGGCAGGCCATATTCGCGACTTCGCCGTTGGTAGGCTCGCCCACACCGATCCCAGAAAGCTGTTCACGGCATGACCGGAGCAAGCCGTCGAGGCCAAGAATTGCGACGTCCACCCATTCCTTGCTGCGCTCAGCTGAAGACTTCGCGTCTGCCACTTCCTTTAGCTCTTTTTTAATGTGGTCGGTCACGCCTTTTGTGCGCGAACCGGGTCCGAATGTGGCGCGGCTGAATGCGGCTTGGCGACGCAAGTGGTCAAACATGTCCATGTCCGGTGGTTCCCTTTTGCGAACTCTAAAAGTCACTAATGAAACTCTACTTTGAGATTGACTTGTCTGCAAGAAAAAGTTCACAATAAGATGCACAATGAATTATTGGAAACGCCGTAGATAGAAATACAAAAGTTCACAATGACTCGACTCTTGAGATCGAATCCGGCCATGCATTGTCCGCATGGACGATCGATTTCTCATTGGCTATGCACGGGTCTCGACCGAGGATCAGGATTTGACCCTGCAGATCGAGGCATTGACCCGTTACGGCGTGCCCCGAAAGCGCATTCTGGAAGAGAAGGCGTCGGGCAAGACGTTGTCCAATCGCAGGCTAGCGAAGATACTGAAGCTTTTGCGCCCGGGCGACAGGGTGGTTGTCTGGAAGCTCGACAGGCTGGGGCGCTCGGTGAAGGACATGATATCCGTGGTCGAGCGGATCGAGGAGGCAGGTGCGGATCTGGTCAGCGTTACCGAGGGCGTGGACACCTCGAGAGCCATGGGCCGGTTCTTCTTTCACATCATTGCGTCCATCGCAGAATTGGAACGCGGTATGATTTCTGAGCGGACAAAGGCCGGGATGGCCGCGCGGAAGGCTGCAGATCCTGACGTGAAGTGGGGCGCTAAGCATTGGTTTTTGGACCATCCCAAGCGGCAGGCACACATTCAGGGCCTCTATAACGCGGGCGAATTTCACCTGGTCAGCCGTTCTGCCGGCGGTGTTATGGTCAAAGGCATGACCGCAGCGGCGTTGATGGCTGAAGCCAATGCAGCAGACCCTGATGCAAAGCCTGTGAAGAATGCTGAGAGCATTCGTCGCTGGTTGCGTGACGGCGCGAAGGGCCTTAGCTATGAAGTTGATTCATCTAAAGAATAAGGAGGTTAGCGGATGTCATCAGCGGGATTTTTTAGGTCAATGATGCCGTATGGTATGGAGAAAAACTCAGACGGAACTTGGACTTTCTTCAACCGGGACTACAAGCCACTCGGAGTGGTTTCTGATGATTGGCGTGATTGGGATGATCCGAACCACAAGATCTTCTTGAAGGGGCTGGGGCCCGCGACGCTGAAAAAGCTTGATGTAGATAGTGGGGAGGGGAGCAGGATTTATTTCTATGAAGATGGCTCAAATCCGACCTATTCGAAATCTAATCGTGAAGCGTATCTCGAAAAAATAAAGGTCCTCATGTCATTAGAAACCAAATGATCGCGGTCAAATGGGTGCGCGATCAAGTCATAAAAGCGACTGGATCGGGCGCACGGAAGCCAAAATAAGGACCATAAGCAATGGCCGAAAAAGCAGACTACCGACTAATATCACAGGAGTATGGGCAGGGTGCTATTAAAGCTGCTGTCTTGCTGAACAGCGGTGCAGCCGTTGCTGTGATGAGTCAACTCGATGGACTTCACGGGTTTATGGATGTCTCTGACATATCACGGGGAATCCTTTTCTTCGTTGCGGGTGTCGTTGTAGGTGCGATCACTTGGTTGGTGGCATTCCTTTCTACCCGGTATGTCGATCAGAAGAACGAAGGTGAGCGAGATAGCAATAATGCCGCCAATATAGCTATGTATGGGGCTATTCTGTTGGTTTTGATTTCGTTGGCTATGTTTGCTTGGGGGTGCAGTCATTTGGCCATTTCCATTTCTTCACAATAAGGAGCACCCATGATTTCAAAGACGTCGCTAACTGGTGCGGCCGGTGAACACTTCGTGCTCTCTGAACTGCTGAGACGTGGATTTATCGCTGCGCTCGCCCCGCAAGGCGCTCCGAACATGGACGTTGTTGTTGCAGATACGGACGGCAAGCACTTTTGCGGTATTCAGGTGAAAACTCGACAAAACTCGGGCAAAGACGGCGGGTGGCACATGAGTGCCAAACATGAAAAAATCATCGAGGACCGCTTGTTCTACGCCTTTGTTGATTTTGGCAGATCGCCATCTGATGCACCCGAAGTTTACTTGCTACCTAGTTCCAAGGTCGCTGAAGTCGTAACTGTTTCACATGCGGCGTGGCTTAGTAATCCGGGACGTGGTGGTCACATTCGAAAAGATGGTGCAATGCGTCGCATTGTACCGGACTTTCACTATGCATTTGATCCCAAGCCCAATCTCTTTCCACTGGGCTGGATGGAGCCATATCGACGGGCTTGGCATCAGCTACAGCTTTCAAGCGATGCAATTGAAGTTCAACAATCAGGAGAATGTTGGTGAGAGATTTTAGTGCTCAAAGAGCGGCCCTATTGGAGCAAATCGCGTTTTGGACAGCCGATCTAAAGCGATATGAAGACGAGGGCGTTCGGGCCTATGAGAGGGAGGGTGGCGAACCCAAGCGAGAGGTCACCGCAGAGAGAATCCAGCGTCTTAAGTCTGACATTGAGCGTTTCGAGGGTATCATCGCTGCCTATAGGGAAGCGGAAGAGAGTCAACAATAGGGAGCAAAGAGGCTTAACAAGATGTTGGATAACTGGCGGTATTTGAAGGCGCTTGACGACGATGTTCACGAGCTTTTTCGCTTTATTGAACCATCTAAGGAAAATTTCTCCACATACTCTATAGAACTTGCGCGATTGCTCATGATCGCGACGCAGGAATGTGACGTCGTCCTCAAAGCAGTTTGCCGAGACCTTGGTCACCACAACGCAAAGTCTGAGACTACTTATAGGCGCTTGATCCTCACCTCATTCCCAAGTTTTCCGAAGGTCGAGATTCGATGTGAGCCCTTTGGGCACGTGTTTACGCCGTTTAAGGCTTGGTCGGATGGCAAGACACCCGAATGGTGGACCGGCAACAACAAGGTAAAGCATTCAAGGGACTCAAGCTTTGAGAAAGCAAACCTTGGAAATGTCCTTGAGGCAGTATCGGGCCTGTTGGTGACAAACCTTTATCTTTATCGTGGTGAGATAAGCCCTTTGCTTCCACATGTGGGTAACACGCATACTTACACGACAATCGTTTATCCACTTCAGCACTTTGAACCAAAGCTTCCTGTGACGGCGGCAGAGACGCTTAACAGGAGAACGTATATCGTCGAGGAGTGAATGCTAGATTTGGAACTGTAGATCGGCAAATAGGAGCGGGTGACATGGAGGAATAGGGGCGCTGGCCATTGTCTGCCTGCTTATCTTCTTTATCGGGTGGGTGTTCTGGATTGTCGGAGAGATGGCCAAAGATCGGGGCCATAGTCCGTGGCCGTGGTGGATCATATCACTTTGTTGGTCGCCGTTCGGTTCAATGATCATCCTTTGGCTGTTCTTCGAAAAAATCGAAAAGAATTCACAATAGGGAGAATTAGACCGATATGTTGTGCTTTATTAGATTTGCTGTTGGCGGCCTGGCTGGCTGGTATTCAAGCTATGCTTTTGCGCCGGAGCTGCCTGTTTCATTTGAGGTTTCGATGGGTCTTAGCATTTTCATCGGAATATTCTTGGCGATGGACGGAGGAGGGTGTTTCGATGAAAAATCCTAAGCTAGGTAGTCACCGCACAATATCGAACCTGTGCCTGCTAGCACTCTTCTTTTCGCCTGCAATTGCCCATTTGTTTGGCGCAAACGGCGGTGAGCTTCTTGTGGTTCTGGCAACTTGCGTGGTCTGGACTGCCTTTCGCGCTTATCAAATCGTTGTCAGTCGTGGCATGCTGGCCCGCTAAAAACGTCTGATTTTCAGAGCTGTACGACATCCGTCAACGAGGTCGCAATAAGGAGCGATTGATCCATGAATTTAGACGATCCAATGCGTGTTGATCGCTACAACAAAGCGATGAAGGCCGGTCAGAAATGGGCTAGTGACGAATTGAGTTATGGCGCAACGACGGTGGATTTGCGTGACACTATGAATGAGGCCATTGCTGCCTACATTGCGGTTCAGACCGGCCGGTTGCCGACTATCCACCTTACCTCGAAAGCAGAACACCAAGAAGATTTGGACCTGGGTGAAGGTTTTTGTGTTGGCGCTTCGGAAATCCTCGATGAATCGTCAACGCCGGGAGGGGCGAAATTGACGGAAGAGCAAAAGCGCATCTTGAAGGTTTGGGCAAACGTTGAAAGCCGTATGCCGGACAAGAGCCTGCTAATGCTTGCGGAATTCACTGCAAACGAGGCTGGGGTGCACTCCAGTGACGTGTTCAATGCGCTTGAGGCCCGAAGTCAGGGCGCTGATTAAAGCTCACAATAAGGAGCATCCGTGGCAAAAAGTTTCGAACATACCAATCCTAGGGCCCGCAAGCCGGATGAGTTCAGGGGCACGTGGAAGGGGCGAAACTACCGCCGTGGTGTTGTCAGGACCTTGGCTGTAAACCTGCTGATTTTTTGCGCGATCTTTGGTTGCGCGATATATGCTGTCCACCTCAAGGGTGAGGCTAGGCAGAACTCCAGAGTTTGGACTCTGAGTTCACAATAAGGAGTAACTCAGTTTGTCGAAATTTTGGAAAATATCGACTTTAGTTGTGGTTGTTGGACTTGGTGGCTGGGTATACTTCGCGTCTTCTGACCCTCAGCGTTGGTATGGAACAGAGTGCAAGATTCTGTGGAGGAACGCAGGGCTGCATGCTCCTCTGCTCTATGAGGCGCAATGGCACAAAGTGAATGACTCTGAGTATCTGATCCGAGTGCGCCTAGAGGACGAAATGGGCTTCCCGATTGATCCGGGTATGTGCGAGTTCAATTTCGAGAAAAAGTCGATGACGCTATTTGAACCCCCAGCATAGTTCACAATAAGGAGCCTGAAATGAGTAAAACCCGGCGAGTTTACAAAATCGACGACGCCACACTGGTTAAGTTGTTTGCTGAGCTTGTTGATCTGTTTCCTGATCATGCGCCAAGAGTGAATTTCGTCTTGCTGCAGAACTTCCCTTATAGCCTCAAAGAAGCTTCCGCGATGAGCGACCTGACGGGGAGGCACGCTTTTCACGATGCGAACCTAAATGTCGATCTAGGCAACCAAAGGCAAGTGGTTGTAGTTTTTCGCCGGAATATCAGAACCGCGAACAATCAAACTGAACCATCTGCTCTTTTCGATGAGTTTGACTTGTCCTTCGGTGGTGGTGACCAGAAGTTCTGGGATGAACACAAAGATATGGTTGCTAATGTCATTGGGCTGGTAACTTCTGTGAGCGTTGAGGCGCCGCTTCCCAAAGATCTCGCTGAAGGTAGAGTTCTGGAAGAACTCATTCGCGGCATCAGCACCACGCAAAGACAAATGTTGTCTAACTTAGATCAGTCTTTGCAAAAGAGCATCGATAGGCGGGATGAATTAGAGCGTGAGGCCGACGAAAGAGAGCTCGCCAGGCAAGAAGCGCATAAAAAAGAGATAGACGAACTAGCGGCGGAGCGTGAAAAACTCCAATTGCAGTCGTATCGGTCTGAACGCCGGCGGATAATGCAGGATATTACGAATGCTGAGGCGTTGAAAAAGCGGCGTGATATGGCCCCCAAAGGCGCATCCCTTGCTCGTTGGGCGGTTTTTTGTGCCGCGATTTTACTTGGACTCATCTCTTTTGGCATCACGTATCACAGCCTTGCGCAACTTGGTGCGGATGAGGCGTTGGCCCAAAGTATTGTCGACAGGTTACCCGAGGGCGCGAGCACCGAAATGGTTTCGCAGACTGTTAAAGATGCACTTGGCACCACGAACTGGTATTTGATTATCCGGAGTGTTTTTTCCTCTCTTATCGGTATCGGTTCATTTGCTTACGCAGCTTCGTGGCTGAAATCCTTCTATGATGGCGAAATTGCCGCAGCACGGGCGTTAGACCAATTCAATCATGATCTCGTGCGAGCAAGCTGGGTCATTGAAACGGTCCTAGAGATGAAAGAAGAGCACGACAGCGTAGTTCCAAATCGCTGGATCGAGGGTGTTACCAGAGGCCTCTTCAGTGATTCAGGGCCGCAGACGCAGAACGATGAGAGTGTTCAGGCTCTCAAAGCGCTCTTGGGCTTTACGGCTTCTGCATCTTTTGGGCCAGATGGTCCGAAAGTAGAGTTGAATCAAAAGCAAGCGCGCAAGCTCTCCGAAGGCTGACTAGGCAGCGTTGGGTAGGGACGGGGGCTTCACGGTGGTAGCAGTTGCCCCCGTCTCGCACATTCATCACGGGAGAAAAGTCCTTACCGCCCTGTTCCATACTAAGCTGGATTCGACCCCATGCTATCCGCCCTCGGGGAGGCTGATGACCAACTCAAAGAGCAGTTTCCGTAGACAACAATAAGGAGCGGTTAGCATCTCTGAATGTCCGCATTGGGGCTGCTAAGAGAATTTCACAGCATGTGGTTTCATTAGCAACTATAGCTTGAGAGATTGAGTTTGCGACCGCAGCGAAAGTCCGGAAGGTGGCCAACTCTTCCAAAAGCTTCGTCAAGTTGTCTCCATTGTCGTGTCCCTGTGCCCCAAAAACTGCGTCCGGCTATATTTAGCCGCCTGTCTGGCGTCACTGTTACCTGCATGGACTATGCCGAGTTCATCCGGCGGATAGACCGGAAAGGTGCGTTCTTCTACCTCGACCCGCCCTACTGGGGCTGCGAGAATGACTATGGCAAAGCACTGTTTGAACGCGCTGACTTTGAACGTCTTGCCACACAGCTGAAGGGAATTCGAGGACAGTTTATTCTATCCATCAATGACGTAACCGAAATCCGCGAGATGTTCTCCATGTTCCGGATCACACCTGTCGAGACCACATATTCTATCAGCAGGGCCAATGATGCGCGCGGCGCGCGGACCGAACTTCTGATCAGCAATTTCCAGTGGGAAAATAATGGTCGATAGCCTAGTTAGGAGCCAATGAAATGCAGCCGAAGCGGCATACTTTTACTATCATCCATGATTGCGAGAGCGCGGTCCATGAAGCCTTTAAAAAACACAGCGATGCACCACAGGCACTGTCCAATAGGATCGGAGAACTCTATACAAAATTCGGGCAGGAGGCAGTGACCACGTCAATGATTAGTTGTATGCGCATTGCTTATCTGAGAAATCGATTTCAATCATAGGCTGAGGTGCGGCTTGTATTATCATGCTCTGAAATGTGGCAACTGCAACAATCTAGTGGATTTTGATTTTCGGCGAGTGGGCGACTTCACGCCTAGAACGCCTGAGCAAATCAAAGCGTTATCCGAGACCAATCAACCGCGCCGCAATGTCAACATATCCGCTCACTCCTTGAACGATGACGACCTTGTCCAAGGATTCGCGCATGGTCAATGTCCGAGGTGCTATCACCCCGCGTTGATCGTCTACGAGTGCTCGCGGATTGCCTACGGATCCCTCGTTCAAATGGCCAGAGAAGAAGGCAAGGGTTATATCGTGGGAGGTTCAACCCGCGTTACCGTGAAAGCCGTTTACCCAGAACCGCAGACAGCGGAACAAAACTCACTGTGGCCTGAAACGCTACGTCAGCAATTTGCAGATGCGCAGGACATATTAGCGGAGGGCCGCTCACCCTCAATTGTCCTGGCTACCTGCAGGTCGGTGCTAGAGTTGGCTCTAAAAGAATTGGATCCCAATGACAAAGGCTCAGCTTTGTATAAACGGATTGAGAACCTCCACAACAATGGCTGTATCACAACACCTATTAAAGACTGGGCTCACGAAGTTCGGCTCGACGGCAATGCCGCAACGCATACAGGGAGTGGTGACAGGAATGCAGCGATGGAGTATGTCGAGTTCCTGAAGATGTTCCTCAATATGACATTCTCGCTGCCTGCCCGAATTGAACAAAAACGCAACAGCGCTGCCACCCAATGATAGCAGCGTCGTACTTCAAGCAGCAATAGTGGTCAACGAAGTGCCCACATATGACCATTCAATCTTCTAACTAGGTGCAGTGTACCATACGTCTCGGCGAGTTACCTCCTTGTGGAGGGCCATCAAAGGCGACGTTACCTGAATGCCTTGGTTTTGCGGGGCGAGACCCTTTGTGACCAGAGGGTGTTTGTTCTTGAAAGCCCCATTGTAGACGACAAATAGGAGAAGTTCAGTGGCGCTTAGGTTTCACTTTGCAGTCTTGGCCATTGTTGCAGCCGGATCTACCGTCCAGGCAGAAACAGGTGATGTTCCTATGTTGGCGGATGGTCGAGTTGATGTAATGGCGGTTTGGAGCTCATTCACCGTTAGAAGTCCCATATTGGATGAAGGCACTTCTAGGGAGTTTTCTGGCGAGATTCTGGGAAGGCATTTCACTGGAACCTATGATGCCGAGCCATCCATTAACCCTTTCGGGCTGACGATTAGATCAAGTGAGCTATCAGAGCATGCTAGCTACCTTGCCGCCGTCATGCTCAACTTGCTTTTCTGCAAGGAAGCTGAGCTTTCTCCAACTGAACTTAAATGGCGTGAAACTTCAGTTCCAGTTGCGGACGGCTGGAGAGTGGAGATGTCTTGCCAGGAATCTCAACAATAAGGAGCAGCCATGCGGGCGCTGCTTGCAACCCTACTCTTCTCGACGATCGGTCTTTTTTTCTTTAGCAATGTGTTAGAGTCCACTGATCAGCTTTCGCCTTGGACTTGGTTTCTGATTGCTGTGCAAATCATTTCAGTTTTTCTTCTGATGGCCGGGGTTGTTCGCCGAATCTTCAGCTGGTTGAGTTCACAATAAGGAGCGACGGCTTGAAGAGCATCACGGTGTCAGACGGTGGGATATGTGTCTGGGCTAGCAGCGTTCCTCCTCTACTATTTTCGGGATATGAGAAACCAAGCGCTGCGCCCCTACCTTGGATTTGTTGACTAGGTGACAACCAAAGACCATCATCGTTCTTCCGAAAATGGGGTTGGCGCCACGCCACTTCTGTTTTGTAAGCCAAGCGGATTTGGACGAGCCAAACGCCGGGAGCCTTAGCCCCGGTTTCTTTGCGCCTCGTAATACGTGCGCAGAACTGCATTCATCCGTGTCAGGTGACCTTTGCCGCCTTCTGGCGGTGGCGTGCGTTTAATATCCTGCTGCGCCTTCAGTAATTGCCGTTTCTGACGCTGCTTGATTCAGCGCAATTCGGTCATTTGGCAGACAGTAAGAAACCAGCCCTCTAGCAGCGAGCCAAAAAACAACCGCCGCAATGGCGTAGTGCCAGCCATTCCAGCTTGGCAATACCGTGTTGAGCGCTGACTCTATCTGGAAAATTTGGAGAACCCAGCCAAAGCCAGCGGCCACGCTTGCAATCCACAAGCCCAAAGCCAGAACTACGACGCTAAAACCGACGAAAGGCATGGTGTCAGATGCGCGAGTGATGGGGTTCATGGCTGTTACCTTCTCTGCTGGCCCTGTTGATGGGTATCTAATAGTCGCCCGCAGGGATTGCGAGGGTGCGCGCTGTTTTGGCGCGAGCTGGCACCGTCATTTCTGACGATGCGGCGCAACCACGCGCGAACTCCCTTTGGCCTGGTGCGGTGAAACCGTCTCGCCCCGAGCCAGCTTGTCACGGCGGCCGCAAGTCGTTGTGACCGGCGGTATCCGCCGTAAACGGTAACGATCCCTTTTGCATTAAGTCATTGGAGATCCGCGCGAGGCGCGCGGCTCACATTGATCATGAGGCAGGGCAGCATCTGTGTTGTGTGTCAAAGCCTAAAGCTGAATACAGTGGGAAAGATGTGCGGAGCAAATCTGCATCAATCAGTTAGAAAAATACGCATAGAACCCTGAACAGATCTTCGTCATCCTTCGTTATTTCGTTCGTGCAGCTAGTCGCGAACCGCGAGAAGTGGACATTTAAAACCAGGTGGCAAATGGCGGATGGGCGGGACCCGATGCGCTTTCGCGGCTATTGATCGGTTGTTTGGCCAGCTCGTTTTGGCAAAATGCAAGTCTGACGGCGCGGGCGTTACGATAGCCGATGTCTATTCAAAAATAGAATCCCGGTATTTTTCAATTTGTTGATCTGGTTCCAGTGTTGGATGCGGGACGAATTGGCTGGACGTATTTGCGGGCAATCAGACAGCAAAAAATCACAGCACCAAAACGCGGGAACAAAACCTGGGAACACTGGCCGTGAGCGCAGAGCCAGGTTCCTCAGCGTCACCGGCGGGTTCAGGACCGGGGCGAGATCACCGCAATTGCTCACCAGATTGAATTGGAGAACTTAATGACCGTTATGAACAATGCACCCGCTCTGACAACTCTACTGCTCAATCAGTTTTCCGTAGAAGATGAGGCCGTGAGCTTTGTTTTGCCGGCGAATGCGTTCACAGATCCGGATGGCGATACGCTGACCTTAAGTGCGACACTGCTTGGTGGTGCGGCCCTGCCGGGCTGGCTGGTGTTTGATGCGGCTGCGGGGAGTTTCTCGGGTACACCGCCCCAGGACTTCCATGGCACATTGAGCGTACAGGTGACGGCCAGCGATGGGTCTCTTTCAGCAAGCGATGCCTTTGCGCTTGATATTACCTCTGTCAACGATGCACCGGTCGCAGTTAATGATGTTGCGCAAAGTCCCACTCCGATCACAGAAGATGTTGTCACTTCGATTGATATCGCCACGCTTCTGGCCAATGACAGCGATGTCGACGGGGATGTACTCACAATTGAAGCTGTTGATGCCACGAGTGCACATGGCGCGACCCTGACGCTGAACATAGACGACGGCACGATCAGCTATGATCCCACCGGCGCAGACGCTGTTCAGGCCCTGGCAGAGGGTCAGACCCTGACGGATACCTTCACCTATACGGTCGAGGACGGCAATGGCGGGGAGAGCACCGCAAGTGTTTCAGTCATAGTGCACGGCACCAATGATGCGCCTGTTTTGGCGATTGCATTGCCACCTCAGTCTTCCGCGGAAGATGAGGTCGTGAGTTTTGCACTGCCAGCCAATGCATTCACGGATGCGGATGGTGATGTGCTGACCTTAAGCGCGACGCTTGCGGATGGGACGGCCCTGCCGGGCTGGCTGGTGTTTGATGCGGTTGCGGGGAGTTTCTCGGGCACACCGCCCCAGGACTACCATGGCATATTGAGTGTCACGGTGACGGCCAGCGATGGGGTTCTTTCAGAAAGCGGCACCTTTGCGCTTGATATTACCTCTGTCAATGATGCACCTGTCGCGGCTGATGATAGTGTGACGCAAAACCCGAACATCATCACAGAAGATGTTGTCATCCTGATTGATACCGCCACGCTTCTTGGCAATGACAGCGATGTTGAGGGGGATGCGCTGACAGTGACAGCGGTCTCGACCAAGAGCGCGCATGGAGCGACCCTGACGCTGAACAGCGCCGGTACGATCAGTACGATCAGCTATGATCCCACCGGCGCAGACGCTGTTCAGGCCCTGGCAGAGGGTCAGACCCTGACGGATACTTTCACCTATACGATCAAAGACGGCCATGGCGGGGAGAGCACCGCAACTGTTTCGATCATTGTGCACGGAACCAATGATGCGCCTGTTGTGGCGATTGTATTGCCTGATCAGGCTTCCGCGGAAGATGAGGCCGTGAGCTTTGCGCTGCCAGCCAATGCATTCACGGATGTGGATGGGGATGCGCTGACCCTGAGTGCAACGCTGGTTGGGGGTGCGGCACTCCCGGATTGGCTGGTGTTTGATGCGGCTTCCGGGAGCTTCTCAGGCACACCGCCCCAGGACTATACGGGGCAGGTCGGTGTGATAGTGACGGCCAGCGACGGGTCGCTTTCAGCAAGCAGTGCCTTTGCGCTTGAGATTACCCCGGTCAACGATGCGCCTGTTGCGGTTGATGATGTTGTTGGCGCGAGTGAGTTCCGCGTCAATGAGTTTACCAAAAACGATCAAGGCGGTCCAAGTGTTACAGCACTTGCCAATGGTCATTTTGTCATCACCTGGCATTCTGCTGACGAGCAGCAAGGCGATACGTCTTATTATGCCATCAAGGCCCGTATTGTTGATGCAAACGGTGTTGATATCGTCAGTGAATTCCCCATCAACGAATTGACCGAAGGCTCTCAAGTGTTTCCGAGTGTTGCGGCCCTCGACAATGGCGGCTTCGTTGTCACCTGGATGTCTGACGACGGGCAGCAAGGCGATACTGATTGGGCCATCAAAGCTCGCATTTTTGACGCGAATGGCGTTGAGATCGTCAGTGAGTTCCTGGTCAATGAAGTAACCGACGGTAGTCAGTTTTCCCCGAGTGTTACAGAACTTACCAATGGCCATTTCGTTGTCACCTGGGTGTCCAGAGAAGACGGGCAGCAGGGCAATACCACTGATTATGCTACCAAGGCGCGTGTATTTGATGCGAATGGTAACGAGATCGTCAGTGAATTCCTGATCAATGAAGTTACCGTCGATAATCAATTCGACACGGGTGGTACAGGCCTCACCAGTGTTACGGCCCTCGCCAATGGCCATTTTGTCATCACCTGGCAGTCTTCTGAGGATGATCTGACTGGTGGGGTCCTCAGAGCCCGTATTTTTAACGCGGATGGCGAGGAGATTGTCAGTGAGTTCCTGGTTAGTGAATTCACCGATTTCGGGCAAACGACCTCGAGCGTTACAGCCCTCTCCAATGGCCATTTCGTTGTAACCTGGGCGTCTTATGAGCAGCCGGACGATCTCTCCAGCGTTACTGTCAAGGCCCGAATATTTGATGCGAATGGCGCTGAGATCGCCAGTGAATTCCCGGTCGCTGAAGCTGGTCTGTTCACGAGCGTCACAGAACTTGCCAATGGCGGTTTCGTCATCACCTGGACGTCTTTTGACCAGCAGCAGGGCAATACTCCCAGTACTGCCATCAAGGCCCGTATTTTCGATGCGAACGGTGTTGAGATCGTCAATGAGTTCCAGGTCAATGAATTTACCAATGGCGCTCAATGGATTCCAAGTGCTACAGCTCTCGACAATGGCGGTTTCGTTGTCACCTGGGAGTCTCGCGACGGGCAGCAAGGCGATACGTCCGGTTCTGCCATCAAGGCCCGTATTTTTGATGCAAACGGTGTTGCTCAAGGCCCGAACATCATCACCGAAGATGCTGTTACCCTGATTGATACAGCCACCCTTCTGGCCAATGACAGCGACGTCGACGGGGATGCGCTCACGGTGACGGCTGTTTCCGAGACGAGCGCGAATGGCGCAACACTGACACTGAACGCCAACGGGACCATCAGCTATGATCCCACTGGCGCAGATGATGTTCAGGCTCTGGCGGACGGCGAGACACTCGTTGACACATTCACCTATACGGTCAAGGACGGCAACGGCGGGGAGAGCACCGCAAGTGTTTCAGTCGTTGTTCAGGGAGCCAATGATGAACCTGTTCTAACGATTGTATTGCCCGATCAGTCTTCCGCGGAAGATGAGGCCGTGAGCTTTGCACTACCAGCCAATGCATTCACGGATGTGGATGGTGATGCGCTGACCTTGAGTGCGACGCTGACGGGTGGTTCAGCCCTGCCGGACTGGCTGGTGTTTGATGCAGTTGCGGGGAGCTTCTCGGGCACACCGCCGCAGGACTTCCATGGGACAGTCAATGTCACGGTGACGGCCAGCGACGGGTCCCTTTCAGAAAGCGGCACCTTTGCGCTTGAGATCAACGCAGCACCCGTTCTGAGCGTCTTGAGCATCCCGTCTGAAATTCAGGTGAGCAGTTTCGCGCCGGAAAGCCATAACTTTACTAATTTTGCACTTGTTGATGGTGTTCCCTCGGTTGCGACACTTGGCGATGGTGGCTGGGTCGTGACCTGGGTTCATGGCATTCATATTTACGCCCAACGTTATGACGTCACCGGCATGGCTATTGGCGATGAGTTTCAGGTCAACAGCGATACGTCGGGCCCTCAAGGTTTTCCGTCCATTACGGGTCTTCCCGACGGCGGCTTTGTCGTGACCTGGCATTCGTTTGGACCCTTTTTTTCCCACAATGATAGTGACCCAGGTGTTTTCCTACGGCGGTATGATGCTACGGGCGTGCCTGGTGAAACCAAGTACATCGGGGGCGGGCAACCTGGCTTGTTCTCAACTCCATCCATTACGGTTCTGGCCGATGGCGGTTATGCTGTAAGCTGGGAGTTTAGTGAATATGGCCAACGCGGTGTTTTATTGAAGCGTTTTGATGCCGCAGGTGCGCATCATGGTGATGGCGTCGTTTTGGCTGTCGATCTAACGACTGCCGGCCAGGAAGGCTATACACAAAGCTCTTGGGAATACGGCAATCCATCCATTGCGGCTCTCCCCAGCGGTGATTATGTGGTGGCCTGGGGATCTTATGGACAGGACGGTGATAGCAGCGGTATTTCCCTTTGGCGCTACGATGCATCAGGTGAGGCTGTCGGAAGCGAGGTTCAGGTCAATACGACCACGGCAGGCCGCCAAGTTTCTCCATCTGTTACGGCTCTCCCAAACGGCGATTACGTGGTGGTTTGGGTGTCTTTTGGACAGGATGGCAATGTGGGAGACATCAACCTGCAGCGCTATGATGCCGAGGGTGCAGCTGTTGGCGGCGAGATTCAGGTGAACAGCTATACGATGGGCCACCAAGCCCTTCCATCCATTGCGGGTCTTCTCGACGGCGGCTTTGTGGTAAGCTGGGTGTCCAATGGTCAGGACGGCGATGCAGATGGCATTTTTATGCAGCGCTACAATGCTGAGGGTGTGGCTGTTGGCGACGAGACGCAGGTGAACACCTATTCGGCGGGCAACCAAAACCACCCATCCGTCACGGCTCTGCTTGACGGCGGTTTTGTCGTAAGCTGGCAGTCTGATGGCCAGGACGGCGATGGCCCTGGGCTTTTCCAGAAGGTGTTCAACGCTGATGGCAGCGAGCGGTCATATCCGGTATATGTGGAGAATGCGGCCGCTGTTGCTGTGGCGCCCGGGCTTGTGGTGATGGATGCCAACAATGCCGATCTAGCTGGTGCGACGATCACGGTCACGGACTACGTTGCGGGCCAGGATGTCCTGTCGTTTGTCGACCAGGGTGGGATTACAGGCGCGTGGGATGCGGCGGCGGGCACGCTGACGTTGACAGGAGTGGCAACCCTTGCCGCCTACGAGACAGCTCTGCGCAGTGTTGCATATGCCAACACCAGCGATGACCCGACCGGCGCCGCCCGCACGATTGCCTTCCAGGTCAATGACGGCAGTGCAGCCAACAATAATTTATCAGTACACGTCACTACACAAGTTACTATCATGCCGATCAATGACGCACCTGTCGCTGCTGCTGATGTTGCTCAAAGTCCTACTCCGGTCACGGAAGATGCCGTCACCCTGATTGATACAGCAACCCTTCTCGCCAACGACAACGATGTCGACGGGGATGCGCTCACGGTGATAGAGGTTTCAGCCCTGAGCACGCATGGCGCCACCCTGACGCTGAACACCGACGGGACGATCAGCTTTGATCCAACTGGTGCAGATGCCGTTCAGGCTTTGGCAGAGGGCCAGACACTAACCGATACATTCACCTATACGGTCGAGGACGGCAATGGCGGTGAAAGCACCGCAACCGTTTCTGTCGTAGTTTACGGAACCAACGAAGAACCGATCGTCTTGCTGGGCACCACTGGTGATGACGTTCTATACGGCGGTGCTGGCGATGACCGGCTGGAGGGCCATTGGGGCGATGACATCCTTTATGGCGGCGCTGGCAATGACGAATTGTGGGCTAACAGCCATGTGGGTCTGAATTCCGGGGGTGGCAATAACGTCCTATATGGAGAAGCCGGCGATGACCGACTGTTTGGTGGGGGCGAAAGTGACGTCTTGGTTGGTGGCACTGGCAATGACATGCTGAGGGGCTTAGGGGGTAATGATACTCTAATTGGCGGCGCTGGCGATGACCAACTGTCGGGTGAGAGTGGAAGCGACAAGTTTGTCTTTCGCGACAGTTTTGGAAACGACACGATAAGTGACTTCCAAGATGGCCTTGACCTTATCAGAGTGGATATCGCAGGTGTATCCTACTCCGATTTGGCCATCACATCGAGCGGTTCAGACACAGAAGTCTCTGTATCCGGACAAGGTACGATTACCCTAAGCAACGTCGCCGTGACAAACCTGACCGAAGACGACTTCCTCTTCGGGTAGGGTGGTCGCTCTCAAAAAGGACTTCGTATGCCTCGTACTGATCCTTTGCCCGGTGCGGGCTACAAGCGGTGCGGTGAGTTTGGTCATTGATAGGGAGGGGGCTGCTTGCTTGCAGGCCGTGTCAATTCTTCTCCAGGCAAAGCTAAAGATCGGGCATCAATTGCATCTGTTTTTGCCAACTGACCTAGCATATCCGCAAAGCGACGGGTCTGATACGGATTCATCACAGCGACAGAAAACCCGGTATCAAACAAGCGCCGATTGGCGTTGCCCGTGAAGGCCTCACGCAAGAGATGGCAACATGTGCTATAGTTGTTAGCTATAACCCAATAGTGCATCGGTATTGGCTTTCGATCCCAATATGGCCAAGAATGTATAAATGCTCCCTCGAGCACGGCGCGGGGCGTCTGATGGTGCGGGTGCTTATCATAGGTATCGCATGTGTGAGCGCGTTGGGCATTGCCACGCTGGCTGGCCTGATTACGGGCAATGTCTCTCCATCGGCTCCGACCGGGCTCTACGTTCGCGCCAACCCCTTGACCGCTGATTATGTAACATTCTGTCTTGCAAAACAGCATTCAGAGCAGCCGTTTTATCACCGCTTCTGTTCTCCGAGCGCGCCCGACAAGATCAGGATATTGAAGCGCATTACAGAGCGCCGCCCGGATGGTGCGCTGATCGTAAAGGGGATCAGCGCCGGGTCTATCGATTCCAAACTGATCGGACCTGTGCAGCCATCGCAGATACACGGTTATTGGAGGCACGTGCGCCTGTGAATCAGATTTCCGAAAACCTCAAAGCCGAGATTGCCCGTGTACGCACCCGTGAAGAAAAGCGGCTGATCCGTGTTGCAAAGGCGTCGGGGTATTTCGGGCAGAAGATTACCACACAACAGCTGACCAAACTGCTGAAAGCTCTCGTGAAAGAAAACAAGCGGGAATCCCAACTCAAGCGACTGGAGGACAGGATGAAAGTTCAGAACAAAAAGCAGAGCGAGCAGGAACGGAGGGAGGATACGCGGCGGAAGATTCTGCTGGGCGCGTTTCTGATCGCGCAGATCGAGCATCGTCCAGAAGACTTTGGCTGGGTCTCGGGTGAGCTTCGCAAATTCCTTGATCAGCACAAGGACGCGTCCGTCGCAGCCAGAAACAACAAGCTCATGTCGGAGTTTCTGAGGTGACGCAACCTCCGAATGTCTACCCAAGTCCGGAGAATGACAAAGAAAGAAAAAGGGCAAATGAAACACACATCGAAAGACGGTCAATCGGCAACGGGGAGAAGGATACAGCCCGTGGATGTTCATGTAGGCGAACGTCTGCGCCAGAGAGGGCTACAGGTTGGCATCAGCCAGGGTGCGTTGGCCCATAAGGCTGGGGTGAATTTCCAGCAGATCCAGAAATACGAGAACGGGCACAATCGTATATCCGCTTCCCGGCTGTGGGACATTACCAAGGCCCTGGATGTTCCGGTCAGCTACTTTTTTGAAGGGTTGAACCCGGGCGATAGACGGGCCAGCGATGACCTGTTCGCACGGCACGAAACTTTTGGACTGCTAACAGCTTGGCGTGGCATGCCCGAGAGCCAGCGCAAGTTGCTGCTCGAGCTGGTAAAGGACATGGCCCAAATGGCTGAATCGGACCAGCAGATCAATTTCGAACACAGGGTCAATGTATAATGACCAGGTTTGAAAGCCTCTACTATATCACCGCAACCTATCTGATTGCATCCTGCTGTCTTATCCTCCCGTTTTTCGTGCCTTCGCTGGTCATGGGTGTTCAGCCCTATAACATCGCCTATCTGCTGTCCGCTGTGTGTATGCCCGTTGCCTCTTTCGGGATGATGGCGGCATTGACCTGGGAGACCATTGATCGAAGGCAGATCCATTACTTTGCGTTCTGTGCCGGGCTTGGCTGGCTACTCGGGCTCTACCCATATAGCGATACGGCAGGTGTGGGCGTATTGTGGCTGCCGTTATGGAACACCATTCAACTACTGGCCAGCACCAACAGAGCCTATGTCACCTCCAGTCAGATGCTTCTGTTCGCTCTCAGCACATGTGCCTTCCTTCTTGTGTGTTGGGGGTTCGGAGGACTGTTCCGCAAACACACCTCCCAAAGTGATCCGTTTGATACTCGTGGTACAACACGGCAGGGCGCCAGGATTCAGCGCGCGAGATGGGCTACCAGAAAAGAGGTATTACAACATCTGAACGTCCCGGGCGGAATTGTCCTTGGTGAGATGCCGCCTCCGAAGTCATTGGAGGTGAACTACTTCAATAATGAGGACCCATCGACCTGGGGGAAGCACGGCAAAGGTCAGCTTCTGTCGATCTCGCCGAAAACCGGGAACGGACATGTCCTGGTCATTCAGGAATCGAGCGGATTCAAAACCACTGGCCTCATGATTCCGAATATCCTCTTTTATGAAGGCCCGATCCTGGCCCTCGATCCGAAGCAAAACCTGTATCATCGGACAGTTGAAGCCCGGCGTGAGATGGGGTTCAACCCGGTAAGGATCAGCGCGACGGACGGGCTTGATGTCTTCAAGTTGCTGGCACCTTTAATCAAAGGGCAGCCTTCGATTTATTACTCTGTGGCCAAAACACTCATTCCTGAAGAGGCCGGAGCCACCGAGAACTCCGCCCACTTCCGGGAAAAGTCAGTCAATTTGCTGGCCGCGTTGCTCTGTTACTTCATCGAAAACAACAACGACAACGTGCTTTTGAAGATTTCCAGGTTTTTGGCTAAGTCGCAAAAGGAAGCTATAGATGCCTCATCTGAGATGATCGTAAACGCTCCCATGGACTTCGTTGGAGAAGAACTGTCTGCGTTGAAAACGGAGTCCGATAAGTCTTACCCGGGTCTGGTTGCGGGGGTACGCAACAAGATTGCCTTTGCAAGGTTTCCAGATGTGAGTGGCTTTCTGAATCAGCCAGAGGGAAGCCGCAAACACGAAACCATCCTGGATCCAAAGACTGATATCTTTTTGGACGTACCGACCCGTGTCTTGAAAGACTTTACGCCGCTACTGCGTCTCATCACTGGGTCGTTGCTGATTGCCACTCAATTGATCGAACAGCCTGGTCGGCCGCGTGCGCGACGTCTGTTGTTGTTGGATGAAGCCAAAGGTCTTGGCAGTCTCGAGCAACTCAAAACCGTCAGAGACGAAGGTCGTGATATCGGTCTCCATCTCATGTTGTTCTATCAATCCTGGGGGCAGATGACTGAGATTTGGAAACAGGGCGTGCACGCGTGGGAGGACTCTACCGAGACCCGTATTCTGGGCGCGGTCCAGAGCAGCGCCCGCTCGAACGAGATTACCAACATGCTTGGCAAGGACACCATCGCGGTGAAGACGAGAGCTAACTCGTCATCAAATGCCAAATATCAAGCCTTCTCAGGCCACCTGAGTGCAGGCGAAAACGAACAGGTCAGGGAAATTGCGCTCATGAACCAGTCTGATCTGAGTAAGTTACCCAAGATCGCATCGCTGATCATGACCCGGGACCTGCCACCTATTCTTGGCAGTAAGGCGGTATTCTTCACCAGATCAGACATGCGAGATCGAGTCAGAACAGAAGATGATGTTGCGCACTTGATTAAAGCCGACAGGCTGAAAGTCCAGCAACAAGGTGTTGCTTCAGGTTTGCGTCAAAACTGGCCTGACAATCCAGAGTTTGAGAGCGCAGGACATGTCATTGAAGACTAGGTCGGCGAATTGGCCATGATCTTCACAAAACCAAAGCGAGTGAGACAGGTGGCAACAGATTGAGGGAGATGTACGATGCTTGATGATTTCTCTAAGTCCGGTTTTGGTGGCGACCATGAGCCGTGTGAAGATGTACAAGAGGTTCTTTTTTTCCTTTGGCTTGCAGAACTTCGCGACCAGGAAAACAAAACTCTAACTCGGGCAGCGTCTAATGCGTTTGATCCTGAACAAGCACGCTCGGGCGTCGGCTCATGAAAAACAACACTACACCAGAAATGGCAGCCAAAGTCATAAAGACACTGCTAAAACAGAACGATTTGAAGCTGGTTGTCCTTGCTAAACAGCTGGGGGAGAGCCCATCGAAGCTGTCGCTGGCTATTCGATGCACAAATGGTGTTACGCCAAAATCCATCGAGATGCGCAAGAAAATAGCCAAATTCTTTGACCTGGATCCCTACGAGGTCTGGGATGCGGTCTTTTTGACGCCGAAAGAAAGAAGGGCGTCACGCGCAAACTCAAACGGCGGTTTGAGTGCTCCGAGAAAGAGTGGTCAGAGTTGTTGCCAAACGATAAGGTCAGGTCGATCCTCGCTGAGTTTGACATGACCATACGAGATCTCAGTTCGATCCTCGAAATACCCTATAGCTCTGTGACCGCAGCTATTTATGGGAATTACAATTCGCCCGCGAGGGAGAAGATCGCCGAGCACCTGAAGACGCCGGTTGAACTCCTTTGGCCAGATCTTCATCACATTCCGCCAGAAAAAGTGAATCTGGAAGCTTTGCTCAGGAAGAGACCAGATCTTCGAACGCTTTATGGCTTCGGAAACATGCGGCAACCCTTCGATCCCCGACCGGACGGTTGGGCGTCGCCAGTCACGAACCACGGACACACATGATGATTGAGGTTAGACCTTTCAATTTGCGGCTAATTCGAGCGGATTGTGTGCCAAGTTAGGAGACGTCCATGAAGAATTTGACCTTTTGCCTTACTATAGGGTTTTCATCGTTCGTTGGCGCGCCGTTGCACGCGCTGACGGTAAGTGAGCTTGAAAAAAACTGTCTCGATGGAGATCTGGTAAGTTGTGAAAATGCCGGAGTTGCCTACGAGTACGGAACCGATGGCTTAGCAGATTATGTTAAAGCCGCTGAATTCTATAACATTGGTTGTATTGGCGGCCACGGAAAAGCCTGTCGCCGGTTGTCCAATCTTTACGTAGACGGTAGCGGTGTTCCACAAAGCTTCGATGAGTCATGGAGGCTAGTTCATTTGGCTTGTGAAAAAGACGATTTTTTTAGCTGCAACGTTCTTGGGACAACATACGAACGCGGCTTTCCTCTGACCCCTGACTCCTATGGACCACCAGATCCGTTGAGGGCTTCCGAATTCTACAGTGTCGCCTGCGAAGGCAATTACGAAGTCAGTTGTAGCAATCTGGCAGCATTGTATGCTTTCGGCTCAGGTGTAACCCGGAATACTGATAAAGCTAAGTCACTGTATCGAAAAGCATGTGACTTGGGGTGGAAACAGGGCTGTGAAGGCTTGGCGCGCCTTAACTGAACTAGCCGCCAAAACTTGGCAGACGTTGATTCAATTGGTGCATTTGGGGTCGATTGCCCACGCGCCGTTCATCCTTGCAACTAAGCGCGAACTTGTAGGAGTCGATTACGGCTCAGTGCAGAAAAGCACTCTAAGGTTTTTTATCAATTAACATCAAAGCCTTAGAATTCAGAATATTTCGAGCATTACGTAAACCGGTCGCAGAATATACCGTTACTATTCAATAACTTATTTTCTTAGCCTACAATTTAGCACTGAGCCGTAATCAACCCCGAGTTGACTGGAGTGGCTGGAACAGGAACAGCAAGAGAGTCTAAAGCGGCTGGAATATTTGAAAAAAACTCGGACACCGGCGCCGAAATGGATCGGATCGCAAGCGTTGCGGATGAGCCGTAATCGACCCCAATAAGGTCAGCCGGCAGCAAATCGACCTGCCGATGGCGAAAGATCCGGCGAGTGATAGCGGTGGTTTGGCGGCATAGGGGTCGTTTACAGCTGAGGGCAGAATAGTACGGTAAGGAGTTTTGTACCTATATATTTCAAACACTTACACGCCCCGAATTGTAAGCGCTTTTCTTCAAATGCTGCGCCGGGAAAGCCTTGATGTTTCAGTGATTTATTTTTCTTACAGTACTATCCTGCCCCCTCCGGCATCAGACCCGAATGAGTTGAGTGGTTCCGATTTTTGATGTGTTTGGTAGATTTGCAATACTATAGCATGGCAGATAAACATAGTAGTCATGCTATAGTTTTGCAAACTATACAAATATGACATACTATGATATTACATAGAAGAGAAATATGCAAAACTATAGGTTGGCAGATGTCCGTTTCAAGCGCAAAACAGCGGCAAGCCGAAGGCAAAATAAATCAGGTCAGACAAGTGGCTCAGACCTTCGCCAAGCCAATTGGAGGTTGGATCGCGACCTTCCAGGAAGCCATTGGCATGAGCGCGCCAGCGCTAGCCGAACGGCTCGGCGTGTCCAGGAATAGCGTCTACAGCTCTATCCAAAAGGAAAAGGCTGGAACAATCTCCGTTAACCAGCTGGACAAGATGGCTGAGGCGATGGGCGGTAAACTGATCTACGCGATCATTCCGCGCAAAGGAGCAGTCGAGGAGATCGTTATGGCTCAAGCCCGCAAGAAGGCCAAACGCATCATACAACGCACCCGCACACACATGGCCTTGGAGGAGCAGATCGAAGGCCTGCGCAGCCAGGAAGAGATGATTGAGGAACTTGCGAAGGAAATCGCACGTGAGATGCCGAGGGATTTCTGGAAGTGACCTTGGAACTGCACGAACCCAACGGCGCAACACCCCTGACACCGGACGAGTTTCTTGGCCTAAGGGCCAAGCACATCACCACGCGCGGAGAGTTGAATGAGCTGGAGGGAGAGAACATCATTGAGGGGCTGACCTGGCTAGGTCGGCGACGCAAGTCCTACGACATCCTTACCGACGATACCGTCCGCGAAGTTCACAAGCGATTGTTCGGCCAGGTCTGGAATTGGGCTGGCGTCTACCGCCTGACCGAGAAGAACATCGGCGTGCAAGTCTGGCACATTTCGACCGAGATGCGCACCTGCCTCGACGATGCCCGATACTGGCGCGAGAACGGCACCTACGAGCCGCTCGAAGCCATTGCACGCTTCCACCACAAGCTGGTCTGGATACATCCCTTTGCAAATGGCAACGGACGCTGGGCAAGGATCATGGCAGATGCCTACCTGGCTACAATCGATCCGGATGTCTTTCTCGACTGGTCAGGCGGCGGAACGCTCAATTCCAACAGCGACCACCGGGCGCGGTATATCGCGGCGCTTCGGGCAGCGGATGGGTTTGAATTTGAGCCGTTGATCGAGTTCGCTCGGGTGATTTCCGAGTAACGCGGCGGGAAGCAAATAGTTATCTCGCCGCAGACGCCGGTCAGAGATCAGGTGGCTTCAGCTTCAAAATCAACCTCGGAATTCTGGAACTTCTTGAGCTCCTCAGAGTAGGAGTTCCTGTCGAAAATGAACAGAAGTTCAGAGGGCCTCACTACCTTGCCATCGACGTAGATTAGCGCCACCCACCTACGAGCATATCGGACGCATCCCGGTTCGCTGCTGTGGAACGTCGCGGATGATTGACTCGATGCAGGGAATTTTCTGAATCTAAACAGCGCGGCTCGTCAGGCATTGTTGGCCCAAACGTCAAGCATTTCTGACCCAGACCGTCCGTTCGCTGCGCCGGGCCTGAACTGGCAAGATGCGGACATTCCCGACCTTCTCTGCATAATGCTTGATCAGGCTGGAAGGCCACCAAGCTGCCGTTCGCTGCATACGCGAAAGTTGTGCTGCGCACGCAAAACGATCTTTCGGGAGGGCGGTATCCGGTCATTCGCTGCGGGTGCGAACCATCCGGATCTTGAGCTTGGAAGCTGACCTTCACTTGGCCTGTTCATTGCTTGCGCACTAGGCTCGGGTTCGGCGAAGGGGGGTTCCAAGCTAAACTCTGGTTGGGTCTAGCGGATTTCTGCATATGCAATGTGGCAAGCGGTAGTGCGCCAACTCGTTCGTGCAGAACAGCTCTGATACTGCCACAAATTTGTAAAAAAAGGGGCGAACACGCGTGGAAATTGGATGGACGATATGGGGCAGTTTGTGGTCTAAGGGCACTATATGTGGGGTTACCAATGGCTCGAAAGACAACGAGAAAGCTTCCCGACCCGGCAAGGATTGACGAGGCGGAGAAGCAGATTAGGGAGTATTCCCGCACCGTGAAGTTTACGGTGACGGAGTACTCCTTTGAATTTATTGTACAAAAGCTGAAAGCAGACAGGTATTACGTGCCTGGTTATCAGCGTGAACTCGTTTGGACGCCAGCAAAGCAATCGAAGTTTATCGAATCTGTGTTCATGGGGTTGCCGATTCCGTTCGTCTTCTTCTGGCAGGATGAAGATGGCCGCATGGAGATCGTGGACGGGTCACAACGCATCCGTACCATTCGAGATTTCATGGACGACAAGATTACACTCCGCGCCCTTGAGACCCTGCCAGCAGCAAACGGTCTACGGTTTTCCAATTTCCCGAACTCTCGTCGTCTGATGTTTTCCGAGAAATCGCTGCGAGTCATCATTCTCGATAACTCTACAGATGCGGTCACTCGAACGGAGATGTTCGCTCGGATCAACACCGGTGGGACGACAGCAAACGATGCTGAGGTCCGGCGTGGGAGTCTGCCCGGACTATTCATGGATTTGGTGATCGAATTGGCTGGATCTCAGGAGTTTGTTGACCTGACGCCGATAAGCAAGCCTTTGGTAGATAAGCGTGAGCGTGAGGAACTGGTGACACGCTTTTTTGCTTATCTCGAGAGCTTCGATCCGACGATTGTCGCCTCAGATGGCGGCAATGGCGATATTCCGAACTACAAGGAAGAACCAAGACGGTTCTATTTTGCGTTCGTTAAGGAAACAAATGAGCGCATCGCTGCAGAGATTGAACAACATGGCACTTCTGTTACTGCGGACTCCCTACGCGAGGAGTTCTTTCGGACGCTGCAGTTCGTGAACGCTACTTCGCCGAACGGTTTCACAAAATCCGTCACAGGAAATCAGGTGCCCCGAGTGAGATTTGAGTCTATAGCGGTTGGTTCGGCCCTGGCTTTACGAGCTAATCCTGGCTTGTTGCAAGAGGCCCCCGACATCACGCCTCTACTGGAGTCGGCTCCTTTCAAGGATGCCACGAAGTCTGACGCGGCAAACGTTAAAAGCCGCCTGTTAGGACGTATCAGGCTCGTTCGAGATTGGTTGGCGGACCAATGATAGACGTATTAAACTATATGGATGAGCGCGAAGAGGAGTTCGGTCGCCACCTCGCTATTGCACGGATGCTAGAAGCCAGAGTGGATGAACTGGTGGATGAAGGTGATATCCATGTTGAGGTCCGGCACATCAACACTTTGAAATCCGGCTTGCTCATTCACCTATATAATATCGTTGAGGCCATCACGACCCGCACCCTGGCAACCGTAGGACAGACTGTGGTTGCCGACGTCCCGCGAAAATGGACGGAATCTGTGTTGAAAGAATGGGTTCGTGCAGAAGTCTGGGGCGGTGAGGAGCGTATCGGTGATGGAGCATTAAGGCGACTTACTCAAGTCAGCGGAGCTTTGGCGTCTGGGAATAGCCCTGCAGGATTCATGGTCAAAGGCGAGCCGGGAAGCTGGGACGACAAGGCAATCAAGAAGGTTGCCGAACGTCTTGGCTGCGAGATTGTCCTGTCACGTAGGATCAAGCGCGCGGCATATGAAAAAGCTTTTCGGGACGATACGACTGCGCTGGAGTTCCTTGCGAAACGCAGGAACGCGATCGCTCATGGCTCAAGTACTTTCGAGGAAGGGGCCAACGAGCTCACATTGAACGATTTAGAAGGTCTTGCGAACAGGATCTTGCCTTATTTGAGGGCGGTATCTGAGTCATACCGTGATTTCCTGGATGGCAAGAAGTATTTGAATGAAGCAGAGGTCGAGGCATGAACGAAGCACCTCAAATTGCTGCAGTGGACCTATTCTGTGGTGTTGGCGGACTAACCCATGGACTCACAAGAGCTGGTGTCGATGTGCGCTTGGGTGTAGACCTTGATCCTGCTTGCAAATTTCCTTTGGAAGCCAATAATCAAGCAAAATTCCTAGAAGCTGACGTCGCTGAGCTTCAACCTTCCGAAATACATTCGGCTTTCAAGAATTCAGAAATAACCCTGTTGGCCGGCTGTGCGCCCTGCCAGCCGTTCTCTTCCTACTCCCAGAGCGCTAGACGAAATGGTCCGCATGAGGATTGGGAACTGCTATCTTCGTTCTCGGAGTTGGTTCTCTCAGTAAAGCCTACACTGGTGACTATGGAGAATGTTCCGCCACTTCAGAAGCAGCCAATTTTTCGAGACTTCGTTGTAGCTTTGGAAAACGCTGGTTACCATGTTGACTTTACGGTAATCGACGGCCGCGACATTGGGCTGCCGCAGCGCAGGCAGAGACTGGTTTTGGTGGCGTCTCTTTTGGGACCACTCGTTATTCCGGACGCGGCGAGGCAGGTAGTTACCGTACGAGACACCATCGCAAGCCTACCACCCATTCAAGCCGGTGAATCGCACCCGGATGATCCTCTTCACGCGTCAGCATCATTGAGTGATCTAAACCTAGCCAGGATTCGCCATTCTAAACCGGGTGGCACCTGGAGGGACTGGCCAGAGGAGTACGTGGCAGCGTGTCACAAACGAAGTACTGGTTCGACTTACCCGTCTGTCTACGGGCGAATGCGGTGGGATCAGCCTTCACCGACGATGACGACCCAATGCTACGGTTTTGGGAATGGTAGATTTGGTCACCCGGAACAGGACAGGGCGATAAGTCTTAGGGAAGCAGCCATGCTCCAGAGCTTCCCAAAGGACTATCATCTCGTCGAACAAAGCCAAAAAATCAATTTTAGCGTTTTGGGGCGTATGATTGGCAACGCTGTGCCGGTACTTCTTGGAGAGTACATCGGTGAAGTTCTTGTTGAGCATGTAAAGTCATTCGACAAAGAGCTTGGCTAGCTATCCGGAAAAGTGCTTGTTTGTGCCAATAGCTTTAATCAGATGGGTGTTGGTTGATGAATGAAAAAGTTATTCCCGAGCAATTCCAATTCGAGCTGTCTTTGAGTGTTCTGAACCATCTGGGTCGGAACCTATATCGGAACTTCGTGACTGTATTGGGTGAGGCGATCTCAAACTCATGGGATGCAGATGCTAGGAATGTCTGGATTGCAATTGACCGCGAAAAAGCCTCATTCTCAATCAAAGACGATGGCGTTGGGATGACGTCTGATGATTTCCAAAATAAGTTCTTGAAAATCGGATACTCGAAGCGGAAAGAGGGGATCACCCGTTCCGCCGGAAAACGACCATTTATAGGAGCAAAGGGTATCGGTAAATTGGCGCTGTTGTCCTGCGCGGAACGCATCTCCATTTACACCAAAACGGCGGAAACAGACTATGTCGGAGGTCTAATCGACAACGACGACCTAGATCGGGCGATAACCGAAGATCTCACACCTCAACAGTATCAGTTGGAAGCTTTAGATTCTGACGCAGCCGAAGCCCTGCTGGTGGATCATTCTCATGGGACGATCATCCTGTTTCAGAACATGAAGGAACAGATGAAAAATTCCGAAGCGTTCATCAGGAAGATTATCGCCATGAGCTTCCGGTTCTCCTTGTTCGATCCGGATTTCAACATCTACGTAAACGGTGTGCGGGTAACCATCGACGACCTAAGCGACCTGTCTGGGAACACAGAGTTCGTTTGGATCGTCAACAAGTTCCATGACGACTATGTTTCGGCGATGAGTAATCTCAAGGCAGAGCCACAGGGTGTCGTCACCGATCTGCGAATTGGAGGTTTCCTCGCGACGGTCGTTAAACCTCGGGATGCCAAGATAAGTAATACGGAAGAGAGGGCTTCCGTTGATCTTTTCGTGAATGGGCGCCTTCGCGAAAAGAACATACTGCGCCATATTCCTACGCAGAGGATCCTCGAGAGCTACCTGTACGGGCAGATTCACTACGACAGTATGGATCGAATCGGTAGAGACCCATTCACAAGCAGCCGCGAGGGGATCGTTGAAGACGACGCTTACTTCACAGAGCTTCTCGATTATCTCAAAAAAGACCTGATACCGCGAATATTGGACGAATGGGACGCACTGCGCCTCTCAAGGGGTGAGGAGGGCGACGACGAAAATGAGAGAGTTTCAAAGAAACAGCGAAAAGCAAAGGCATTAGTCGCTGAGAGCGAGAAGGAGTATGCGCCTCCTCCTGACACACCCCAAGGAGAAGAGGTGGAAACATGGTTGAAGAAACTGCGGCCCGACGCTGAATTCAACATCTCTGCCTATGTGGACTGTTTTTTGTCCGAGAATCTAATTCGGCAATTCATCTATAACCAATCTGTACCTCTAACCCAACCTGTACTGGACGAGATCAAGAAGTGGAAGGATCGTGAAGGGGAAAACCTGGTAGCTGCGAATATCAGCTACGAAATAACACGCTCGACCGATGACTTAGGCTACCTTGGCATGAAAGAACTGAGCATTCTGTCTGAGGGCGGGAAGAATGACTCGAGTGGAAGGCCAACACCTCTTTATCGTGATCAGACAACTTACACGCCAATCAGAAACGCAGTGGGGCATACCAATCTACTGACACCCAATGCAAAAACACAACTGGGAATGACGTTGGAGAACATCAAAGCGCGGTTAGCGCGATTGTTGCAGAGCGTGAAAACTAGGTGACGCAAAGCCTTGCGCCAATGTCCAATGAACGGTGGAAAGTCCCAGCACGCAATGGGCCGGATACCAAGGCAAATGCCAGAAGAACTATGAGGTTTGATACCCTTTCTTCAATTGATAGAGGAAGTCAGCAAATTCGATTAAGTTATCCACGTTCTCCGCATACAGCTCGGCGTAGGGCCCGTTGTTAATCAGTCCGCAATGTGCTGCCTCGGCGGCTGCCAGGATATCAGGGACGATTGCAGGCTCGCATGAGAACAGTACGTGCGCGACATCGGAGGCGTGCCCTCGGGAAAAGTCACCACCGTTGCAGCTTGAGATTGGAACCGCACCCAAGGCGGACAAGACCTCAACAGCGCTACCGACGCCCATGTCGACGGATAGGCCCATGGCGAGCTCCGTTTCGGCCAACCAATCCTCCATTTCCGGTGAGTCGAAGGCAAATGCGGTGCTCTCTCGAAGGAATTGGCGTTCGAGAGTGATCGTCTCCGCCACGTCCTCAAATTTTGCTCCGCGCAGATCTACGTAGAAATGGTTGAGCATCATCCCGTCTTCAGACGACGCTTCATCTTCACCTATGGGCACGAGCATTGATGTGCTTAGCGTGCGTACCACTTTCAAGTCGAGATCCTTTCGTCCATCCACTCCTGACGATCCCTTTCTTACGTCAATCAGTTTACTGCCAAGCAGCCTAATGAAGTATGCGTTGGCAGCAATGATACAATGTCAATCGAGCTGCGTATTCCGCCGTTGGTCTGAGCTAAACATTGAAAATCCGACTTGTGCTTATCGGTTCTCAAAGCGAATTTTCGCGTTCGCAGCGAAAGTCAGGTCTAGCAGGCCGCACTGCAGCGATGAAGACCGGAACTCAAAGGCAACTTTGGGCCGACCATTGTGCTGCGTTTGAAATCGCAGCGAGAAGGCGGACGGCGGCTTGGGGCTCATTCGATCTGTTGGGGCATGTCGCAGAGAACGGCAGCAGCGAGCCCAATCTGCATTTCTTCTGCATCGTAGCGAATGGTGGCTTTCGCGAAGGTCAGCACAGCCCTAAAAGGGCAGAATGAAGCTTACGAGTTCAATCACTGACTATGACCAGAGTTGGCCACGTCTCTTTTCGGAAGAGGCAGGACGATTGCGGTCGGTATTTGGCAGTGCGTGTATCGACATCCATCATGTCGGCAGCACTGCGGTTATGGGTTTGGCTGCAAAACCTGAAATCGATATTCTTGTGGTGGTTTCCGACGCCAGCGGTTTGGATGATTGGCAGGCTGGGCTGACTGGCCTGGGCTATAGGCGTGGTGGAGACTTGATGGAGGGCCATCACTTCTTCAAACGCGATGTTGGTGGGATCAGGACCCACAAGCTTCACGTCTGCGTTTCGGGTCACTCACAGGTTAGTAGAATGCTTGGAATACGCGACCACTTACGTAGCAACTCTGCTGATCGCCGGGCCTATGCGGAACTCAAATTGCGTCTTGAAAAGGAAAACACAACAGGGATTGTAGAGTATCTAACAGGCAAGGCCCCATTCCTAGAAGAACTACACCGGAAGAACCAAACAAAGGCATAGCCGACATTGGCGCAATCGCAGCGAAATGCTGCTTTGTCCGCATAGCGATCACTGATGCACTGCGCAGCGAACGACTGCGTCGAGCCCGCTTATCAGCCATCCGACGCCGGGCTGTGAATGTCCGGAATGTGCCGTTTGCGGTCCGCTGCATGTGCGAAAGGCGGAAATGGGATCAAGGGCAGCTTCGGGCTCATCTTACCATTACGGGCTTGTCGCAGAGAATGGCGGGATCGAGCCCAAAGTCTCTGATGCTGCGCTGTGCACGAGTGTCAGCTTGCCCGTAAATGACCAGAAACATAACGAGTTCAGAGTTCGCTTTGACAAGTTGAAAATCGTACACGCATCAAGCGGTTGTTGACCCTTGAGCAAGATGGCATGCTAGTCGAATGCTACGGTTAATTGTCAATTCTACTGTCATCCTGTTTCTAACCATTTTGACCCAGATAGGCGGGATTGCGTGGCTGATAGCGCTCTTCTTCAGGCGCAAAATAGCCGCGTTCCTGCTTGCCTATGCGGCTTTGACGGCGGCGGTTGTCTGGATCGCACCGAACTTTGGTCGGGTAGCGTTGAACTGCTTCGATACCGGTCCGCTTCAGGTTCAAAGCTGGATGTACTGCGTACTAAACCGCAACTATGTGACCCCAGAACTACGGGACGTTCTCATTGACACCGCCGAAGAGATGGATCGCCAGTACCCTGGCACGAAAACCCTAGTGCTCGACGCGAACTTCCCGTTTTTAGATGGTTTTCCCTTGCTGCCACATCTTTCTCACGATGATGGTGAGAAGGCCGATCTCGCATTTTTCTACAGTGATGAGACAGGTTATCTGCCGGGTGCAACACGATCACCGATAGGGTATTTCGCTTTCGAGCCCGGTCCGACTGATTGCACGCCGAGATGGCCAACTCTTAGGTGGGACTTTGATATTATTCAGCCGTTTTGGCGCGAATATGAGTTGGACGAAGTACGTATGGCAGCGGTAATGAGAATCCTCTCAAACGATGATCGCGTGGGGAAAACTTTCATTGAACCGCATCTCGTTCAATCACTACAGGTTGCCCATTCGCGTATTCGCTTCCAAGGGTGCAGGGCAGCGCGGCACGACGATCATATTCACTTTCAGCTATGATGGCAGATTAGAGTTCTTGCCGTTGCGTCATTTCGGGTAGTTCCCAATTTTGACGAATACCGGTTTCTAAAGCCGACATTTGCGCACACGCAGCGAAAGCTCATTTTGTCCGCCATTCTGCCATCTGACACTGGGATTTGAACGTCCGGAATGTGCGACTTGCGACTTGCTGCACGAGCGAAGCCTCAAAGTGCGATGAAGGTCTGGTAAGGGCTCTTTAGATCAATTGGGGACGTCGCAGAGAATGGCCGCATCGAGCCCGATCAAGACATTCAAATCGATGTCTCGTCGGCGTCTGATACGCCATTTTCTGTTGTTCAGAGAGCAGCAGGCTCATATTTACGGGCAAACAAGCCCGGACGAATACCCAACCGATGCACGAGATTAATTTCACCAGGTTGCCCGAGATCGATCCATCCGAGATCGTCGCGCACATGTCCGATCCGCGTGTGGCGGAACACATGCCTTTGCTGAATTTCGAATGGGATGAGGCCGCTGTCGCCAAGTTTGTCGCGACCAAAGAGGCGTGCTGGAACCGCGATGGGCTTGGCCATTGGGCTATATTGTCTAACGACAAGTATGTTGGTTGGGGTGGTTTTCAGAAAGAGGGGGACGAGTGGGATTTCGGGTTGGTTCTCAAGCCGCGCTCATTCGGACTTGGTGCGCGCATTTCAAGAAAAGCGATCGACTTCGCCATTGCCGACAAGCGCATTCCATTCGTGACGTTTCTGCTGCCTCCGTCGCGCAAGAATCTTAGTGCGCTCGACCGACTTGGCGCGGTTTTTGTTGGTGAGCAGGAGTATGATGGGGAGACCTTCCTCAAGTTTCACCTGGAAACCGAATGACGGCTAAGTCCGCGTCTTACCAGTTCAAGCGACGCGCAGCGAAGATTGATCCATCCCAGACCGGCCCTTGACGCAGATCGCGGCGAAATCTGACTGTGAGCCCAAAGTGATCGATGCTGCATGTGCAAACTGGTTGAAAAAATTCGCGTCTTCTGCCAAGAGGCTCCTATGGAATTGTCAATCGTTAGCCTCCAGTGGCCCTGCCACTCAGCTCTTCTTAGGGGGTGTCATCGTTGATCGCATAGCGATTGAACGAGCACCTCTTTTTTGACTGACACATGGAGATGGACAATGACCATTCCCAACGGGTTGCAGCACCTCGTTTTCGAAGCGCCAAATTTTGCCACCACGGAATTCTGTACTCAAATGATTCGTCGAGCCGACGAGATTGGCTTTGAAGCGGCAACGATCACGACCGAACACGGCACAAGCGTCACGCAGGATATACGGAACAATGATCGCGTAGTTTTTGATGATCCGAACCTAGCGAAAGCACTGTGGATAAAGGCGCGTTCTTTCTTCTCGATCCCATTCAAACGGCACCGAGCGGTCGGCTTGAATGAGAGGTTTCGCGTGTATCGCTATGGCCCCGATCAGTTCTTCGATTGGCACCAAGACGGCGAGTTTTGTGCTTCATCAGGTCTCCGCAGCATGTTCACCATGATGATATACCTCAGTGAACGCTGCGAAGGTGGAGGAACATCCTTTGCGGATGTGTTCTCACCACATGTTTTCGATGATTTTACAATCGCACCGGAGACAGGGAAGGCGCTTTTCTTTAACCATCCGCTTTCTCATCGTGGTGACCCGATCATCAGCGGTGAGAAGCTTGTCCTACGCACTGACGTGATGTTTGAGAAAATAACCTAAGTCCGCTTCGTCACGCATTCAGGAATTCGCAAGGCTTAGATTTGAAGGACCGGTTTGGGGCTGAGACCGGGCACTCAACCAAATTCGCAGGTTGTCGGTAGCGAGCCTAATTGAGGGGATGCTGCGGGAGGCATGTGTGTCCCCATCCGTGCAGCTATGAGATATCATCCTAAATCGGCGATCGTAGCGAGAACTGCCGAACAATGGGCCGCGATCCTCTCCGCAGCGGCCTCGGGTTTCAACGCAGTTACATCTAATCGAAGGGTGTAAGGTAGGTCGCTGCCGATTAGTGGCTTTGATGAAGCGTGGTTGCGTTGCGCAACCTCTGCACCCTGCAGCTTTCCTTTGCCTTTCCGCTCAGGCGATTGACGCGCTTTATATTCTCTTCGAGGCCGCAGACGATATGAACCATCACAAGGGGCGGCCGTTGGTCGCTTCGATCCAGGAACCTTTGCCACTCTTCCATAGCCCATCCCGTCTCGCCCGTCAGGACAGTGGTGAAAATGACAGGGATATCGGAGGGCAAGGCCGCAATGAGCTCGTCCGCGATTTCTTCGACACGCCGCACGGTTTCCCTAAATTCGGGAGTGCGAAACTCGGTCAGGGCGAATGCGAGATTGTAGAGTGTGTGAATATCGACAAGACGCGCCTTCAAGAGCTCTGCGAGTTCTCGCCCGATTGTCAGTTTACCGACGCCAGGATAGCCGTTCAGCACAATAATCATTTTATCAGAATACTGCTTGCCCCAGGCTTTGACCAACTACAAAAGCAGGCAATGGCGCAGGCTCAGCGAAAACTCGTCTTGCCCACTGACCGGCCAGCGGGTTCCCAAGTCTAATGTCCAGTTTGGACTGCCGACTGACCTCGGCACCGTATACAGTCAAGGTCTGGTTTGACCTCTTATTGTCACGATAACTGGCGGTAGGAGGTCATGTCTAAGCATTGAAGCTGCGCGTCAAACGACATACTGATACTTGAATGAACGACGGCACGAAACCAGCGGAATTCAAAAGTACACTTTGGAGCAAATTCTGGAGTTCTATGGGTGTACTATTTTTAACGGTGGGCTTGGTCTCTGGAAGCTCTACGCTCTATTTCTTGGCAACGTCAATTGCTACTGACGTGACCGTCGCCAATGTAATACATCACCAGAAATCATCTACCAGATCCAGTTACCGTTATGTTTTTGAAGCAGAAAATCCTAGCGGAGTTGTTCTCTCCCATCAAGCAAAGATTCGAGTTGGTCGGCCATTGCATAGGGAAGGCCAGATTGTAGCGGGTCGTATTTCAGAATCATCAGGTAGAGTATTGAGTAACGAAATTCTGACAAGTTTCAAACGGGTTGCAATAGTCACCTTCCTTGTTGGATTATACTTGGGAAGGCGAGTAGTCTTCGGCCCAATTGCCTATTGGTTTGGTCGTCTTATAGGGTCAATTGCTGCGCTTTTCACGCGGTCCAAGGCATTCTTTTGAGTGTCGCTAAGTCCCTCCCACCAGCTATTTGCCACCTTGCGCTGAACGTCCGGAATCTACGGTTCGCGACTTGCCGCACACGCAAAGGGCTGAAGCTTGCTCGAAGGCGGCTTTGGGCTCATTCGACCAATTGGGGACGTCGCAGAAAATGGCCGCATTGAGCCCACTTTGACCGCTGCTGCGCGATACCCCAATTACAGCAATGTACAGATAGAGAACTTTGCAAAGTCTATCGACGGCCTGTGGACTGGTTCAAGAAAGCACTGGCTGCTGGAAAGTCACCGGAGTCGTTGGAGGCCTGATCTGTAGCTGATTGGTCAAATGTTGAGGCCCTGATGAAATGTCGGGACCTTTCCTACGTGGACTTCAGTCAGGCGAAGCGGTTCATGCTGCGATTGCGCAATCCGCCCTTGGATGGCATCAGGTAAACTCACGCGCTCTGCTTCTTCTGCCGGAAGCCCGCCAACAAGGCCAGAGTCCATATGGTCACTCCAACCCAAACTGCGAAAACATGGTAAAATAGTATGCGGCCCCTTAATCGCTCAAGTCGGTAAAAATCGTCGCAATACTCTTGGCCATTCGGACAGACCGTAAAGTCAGAAAGCCCGGTTTGTTTGAGGTATATTTCGCCGATGATGAACGGCAGAGATACCACTGCTATCTGTATAGCCACCACAGACGCAAAACGCCAAAGACCTAAGCCGGATGCCGTGACTTGACGCACGACGCACCAAATCGCTAAAGCGACCCAGATCAGAGGTGCGAGCACGAGCAAAAAGACCAACGTCAAGAAGCTCACCTTTCAGCACGAGATTTTCTTTGGAAGGAAGCGATGTCACTCAAGCGTCTGAAGACGTAGCACTGTATTTGTTTGTCCAAGGTCCGGTCCCTAAATTAGTCTAGCCCGACGACCCCAGCTAATGCGAACATATCCGTCTTTCGGTAGCACATCAGACTCCGAGTAGACTTTTGCCGTTGGCCAGCGTGGTGAGTCAAAGCTTGCGGGCTTTGCCGGTCTGGTGTCAATGGTTGGCCGCGAAAATGAGACGGTCAAACAGGGGAGTGTGGGTGGACCGTTCTACATTCGAATTGCTAGCACAAGGGTGTAAGTCTAAACTCTATATGTGCGACCATCGGTTTGGAACTGTTAGGAACTCGACATGTTTGAGCCAGTGGTGGACGTATTACGATTTCTGTTGAACAACCCAATCATCGCGGTGGTGATCATCAGTGTTGTGGTGATTTCAAATTGGTTACAGGCACATTTTCTGCATCGTGCCGCTGAAAAGAACGCGGAAGCAAAAAGATCGGGCTGGACCACCCCTGCTGGTAGGTCTGAGCGGCGACATGATACGGGGATAGGTACCCAAGCCATACTCGTCATGCGCCGACCCCGCCGCTACACATATATCGCCGTCTGGACGCTGATCCTTTTCGGAGGTTTTGCGGCATACTATTGGCAAGTCGTGTTAGCCGAACCAAGTGGGCAGACCACGAAGAATTGGTTCACTTTCGTTATCGGCCTGGTCTTCTCTACTTTGGCTGTAGCTCTGTTTGCCGCCGCATGCACAAGTGTTCATGTCTCAGTTGATGACATTGTTCTGCGGCGTCTTTTTCGTCGTCCTGAGCGATTTTCATTGAAAGAGATTTCACGTGTTGAACCAGTCGACAAAGGCCCCGCAACGGGAGTGAGGCTCATCCTCTTTGACGGAAGGTCTGTCAAATTGCTGGCGGGTTTTGAAGGCTATTCGCAAGTCCTGAAGAAAATTCATAATGCTCATCCAGACTTACTTAGGCTGCTTACGATTGGACAAATTACCGACGCTGTGGCCGAGCGGCGAAAGCGCCATCTGTCAAAGTAACCATTCAACCAAATCTGCATTCAATGCGGTCTTTGCAAATGAAGGCATTAGGGAATAAGCGGGGCGCCATCTGCTGGGTTAATTCAATAGACGGGCACAAGGTCGGAAACATAAATAACCGTTTGTTACCACCCCGGATTTTAAGAAGCGGACATTCGCGCAGCCGCAGCGAATTCACACTTTGTCCCGCAGGGCGGTCATCTGAGGCGTGATCGCCAATGTCCGCTTTGCGGACGCTCACCATGCAGCGCATGGGTTTTTTGCAGATCGGACGCCTGTACGGTGATGACCCTAAGGTTATCGAGTGCTGGATTTGATGTTTGGTGTCTTGAACGGGATCTACACGTAGCGCGCCCTGCGCAGGTGGTCCCTAGTCTGATGAAGAAGCCTTCTGGAGTTTTTTCGCAAGAAGTTTCACCGTGAAGAACCTGAACAGACCGTGTTGACAAAACGAAAGTCTGACAGGCGCAAGCTCCACCATAGTTCGTATCTATCTAAACATAGAATTTCAGTATTTTTGAATCTGGCGAGCTGGCTCTAATGTTGGATACCATACGAATTGATTGGGCGCATTTGCGGGCAGTGAAGCAACAAAACAGCAAAGCCTCGAAGCGCCGACTGGGAAAACATCATCAAGTTTCCACCCATCGCTGGCGCGTCCGGGATGCGCGCAAGATCAACTTCGTTCGCTCACCAGTTTGAATTGGATGTCCCAGTAGCGCAATCGCAGACGATTCATCTTCGTGAGAAAGAAACACCAGCGTCACTTAACCCTTCGCGCTCCGGAAGACTGATCAATGACTTGTCACGTAAAAACTGCTTTGTTGGCCCTTGCAACCGCCTTGCCAACGCATGCGCTTGCCGATTGGAACGGTCCATATGTTGGCTTTTCGCTTGGCGCCAACACTACAAATGAATTGTCTGATGACTTTGTGGAATTAGAGGCTGAATCGAGTACTGCTTTTGGCGTTTTCGGCGGTTACGCCGTACAGAATAATGACTTCGTTTTTGGCGGTGAAGTTGCTTTCCTACGGGCCCCTGATCTCGAATTCGATGAAGTAGAGCTAACTTTAGACTATGATATCTTCGATTTGAAAGGTCGTGCTGGTTACGTGGTCAACAACATCTTGTTGTATGGTTTAGCAGGCTTCTCGCGCATCACAGATGGTCACGACGATGCAACCGGATTTAACTTTGGCGTTGGTGCTGATTACGACCCCGGAAACAGCTTCGTCATCGGGGTAGAGTACCTCGTCCGGCGTACAGACTTTGAAGGTCTTGACGTCAACCTTGACACACTAGCTCTCAGGGCGGCTTACAGATTCTGATTGAGACTTGGTAACGTTACAAAGCAAGCCGTGCGTCTTGGCGCGGCTTTTTTGTGTGTCATGGCGTGGTTTAGACACCGCGAGAGTAGTTCGCCGAGGCCAGCATAGGAGCGTTTGGAAGTGGTGCTGGTGGTCTATTGCGGCGCGAAATCCCTTGTTGAAGGGGCGGCATCGGACTGGCGCGAACTTTTTTACGAGCTCGCGGCACGGAAGAGTTACATCTTCGGCCAGCGATCGCTTCCAAGCCCAGATATCGAGGTCTTATCCGAAAACGGGATCAAAACGCTTGTTGTTCGCGAGGCTGGCCACTCAATGGGTTTAGAAAACCCCGAAGGTCTTGCAGCAGCCATTGCGGAGGCTCTTATTTGATCCAATCTCTGTCTGGCGTCGATCAACATAACCGTTGGAACCCGACGTTCAAAAATTTTCGCAAACTTCCGCTCTGTCCGCTTACTTGCAACTGATAGATCTTCGTTGAATGTCCGGTTTGCACCGTTCACGACGTGCTGCACGAGCGAAGCCTCAAAATGCGGTTAAGGTCTGGTAAGGGCTCAAACTGCTATCCTTGGTGTGACGATTGCATCGAGTTTCTCTCGGGTGCTCAGTCTCAACAAGATTTGCTGCACAGTTCGAATTGGGGTTGATCTAGCCCTCTACCACCCGTTCCACTCCACTTTCAGTTTTTACATCTCGCTACGATCGCCGATTTAGGATGATATCTCATAGCTGCACAGATGGGGACACACATGCCTCCCGCAGCATCCCCTCAATTAGGCTCGCTACCGACAACCTGCGAATTTGGTTGAGTGCCCGGTCTTAGCCCCAAACCGGTCCTTCAAGTCTAAGCCTTGCGAATTCGTGAATGCGGGACATTGCCGCCGTTCGTCGTTAGATAACAGATGTCGGCTTTGGTAAATGATCAACATAACCTGCTGCCACTAAAGTGCGGAAAGCAGCACGAGTTACTTCTGGTATTTCGACTTCGATTTGAAAGCCTGCGCTTCGCCCTTGGGAAACAACTCTGACGTCCAGTTGCCAGACGAACCGGTGAAGATCACCCGGTTGGCCAAACCATCGTGAAACGGCTTGGCGCAATGTGTAGCAACACGAATGTCATATGATCCAAGACCAACAATCACATCCGAGTTTGCAAGCCCGTCATACACACAATGGAAGTCCTAAAGGACCCGAGCGGCTTCAGAGACCTGCATCACTGCGGTTCCCCGAGTTCGACTATATGTCTGTCCGGATCAAAAAACCGAAAAACCCGCTGACCCCAAGGCTCTTCTCTGATTTCGTGAATGAGCTCTATTTGTCGGGAAATACGCAAATAGGTTTGGTCTAGATCGGCGTCTTCGAAGTACAAGACGAGGTTCCCTCGACCGAAACAATTGTGGTTTGCGTTATCGACGCCAAACACAGTCTTGAAGAGTGACGCGCCATCGTGAATGGCGAACCCGCTTTCGAACATTACGAAGTTTCCGTGATCTTCCAAGATTCTCAGGCCCAGGATGTCAGTGTAAAACCGCTTGGAAGTGTCGACGTCTCTCACAAACGGAAGCGGGTTTACAAACTTCAAAGTTCTATCCGATCAATCGCTAGTTCTTGGCGGAACACCGTTTCTTCGGTCCGGACTTTCGCCGTTATGCAGAAGTGATGCAAGTTGGGCTCAATCAAGCGGTGGGAGCCGCATGCGTACCGGGCTAGATTTGACGACAGCCGTTTGCGTTGACGCATGAGTTGAAAAGTCTTCCAATATCGCGTCCAGCTCGGAAATGTCCTTGAGCAGCATTCTTGCCACAAACGCGTCCTCTCCTGTCACCTTGTCACACTGTACGATGCGATCAGATGCGACGATTTTTGCCGCGAGCAGATGAACTTTTCCAGGAAAGGGTTTGAATCTTACAATCGCTTCGAGCGTGAAGCCAAGCGCCCTGCATGAGAGCTGCACCTCAAAGCCAGTGATGACACCCGTGTCTTCAAGTCTCTTAATCCTGTCCCGAACCGTCGGAGCCGATACGCCGGTGAGAGCAGCAAGCTCCCGCCAGCTAAGCCTTGCGTCTTTGCCAAGTTCTTTAAGCAGCGCGCGATCCAACGAGTCGAGAGTGTTTTCCATAGAGAAGCCATTTGATCTGTGAGCCTTCGATTTGAACAGCTTATCCTCAATCAGCTTCCGTTCTGCAAAGGATTCCCTCCCGCCGACAGTCTAGTTTCGTACTTGGCGCGTACGAAGCGTGCGAAATGGAGTTTGAGACATGGCATGGGCCATATGGCTGTCCTACGCGTCGATATCCGCCGCCAACATCGTCACCCCAGGACCTGCGAACCTGAATACGCTCAGGCGTGCGTTGCAACTTGGCTTTGTGCCAGTGCTACCAACAATCTTTGGAAACGCCCTTGGCCTTGCGGTTGGTGGTGTCCTTTGCGCGGGAGGCGTGGCGACATTTGTCGTGACCTCGGACGTGATCTGGGCGCTGTTTCACTGGCTGGGTATCGCCTATTTGGCCGGGCTAGGCCTGAAGCTAATTTTCAAGCGTGAGCCCATTATTTTGGGTAAAGACACGGTGCGATCCGTGCCACCATGGCTGCTGTTTCGAGAAGCCTTTTTGCTTGCTGTAACAAATCCGAAAGCGTTGCTTTTTTATCTCGCACTTTTCCCGCAGGTTCTCGATCCCAACAATGCGCTCTGGCTCCAATCAACAGTGCTGGTTCTGACCTATTGCGCGTTATCTGTCTTGTCGCTTAGCACCTATGCTCTCGCCGCTGAAAAGGTCCGTACCCGCTTCCTCACACAGAAACGCTACGACCGTTTCCGTATGTGTTCGGGCATCATTCTTTTGGGGTTCGCAGCAAAACTAGCCCTCAACGTGGATTGAACGAGGCCCTGGTATGCTTTCATTATCGTATCTAGCGGCCTTTGCCGCATCGACTGGATGGGCGACTGGTACGGTTCTCGCGGAAAGACCCGCACGTGCTCTTGGCTCTTTTACGTTCATCCGAATCCAGGTGATCGCCTGTGCCGCAATCCAGGCCAGCCTGTGTTCGATCTTTTCGCTCTGGTCGACAGTGTCCACCGCCCATTGGCCTGCGTATGCCGTGTCGACAGCGGCCATGCTAATGGGGTTGCTTTCCTTCACAACCTGCCTGAGCATCGGGGGGCCTCGGCGGGCCGAAGTTGTCTTCTCGCTGCGCGCCCTCCTCGTGGCGGCAATGGCTTATGTCTGGCTTGGAGAAACGCTTAGACCTATTGACGCGATTGGCGGTCTCATTTGTCTATCTGGCGTCTTGCTTGCAATCCTTTCGAAGCACGCAGATGGAGAAGATACGCCTTATGATGTGAAAAATGCTGCTCTCTTCATCGGGTTTGGACTGATGGGCGTCACATGCCAAAGCCTTTCTTACCTTGCCATAAAACCAGCTTTGGAGAGTGGGACGAACCCACTCGCGGTTTCAGCTATCCAACTTGGCGGCGCCTCCGCCATTGTCACGCTGGTCGCATTCTTGCCGGTCCGTTCTTTGCGGGCACAGACGCAATTGACACCATACTTGATGGGTAGAACCATATTGCCCGGTGTCATTGGATACGTGTTCGCATCCTCTGCTCTTCTGTATGCTTTCGCGACACTGGATGCAGGCATCGCTGCGGTCTTGGGTTCGCTTGCGCCTGTCCTTGTTATCCCAATTCAAGCGGTTAGAGACGGTAAGTTACTTAGGGCAAAAACAGTCATAGGGGCTGTAGTTGCTGTGATTGGTGCCGCAGTGATAGTGCTGAACTAGACGAAACCCAACACACAACAAACGGACGGCACGCTCGGCCAGAAAGTAGCTAGTACTGATTAAGTGGACATTCGTACAAGGCACAGCATCCGTATTTCTGGGCTCTGAGCCGACATTTTCTGCAGCGCGTCATCGTGCGGATCTGCAGCTTGTTGCCAATTTCATTGCAAAAGTAGTTTTCGGCTTGGTGCGCCATCTGATGTTGAGCGCTCGCCCTGTCCTGGTCGCACTATGACGGTTGGGTCAGATTCGTATGACGTTCAACAACACGGCGCCGCGGATTCAACAAGAGAGCCCATGTTGCAAATTTTCTGTTGCGCGGTGAAGGTCGGCTTAGCATCTTTAGGAGAAACTGATGGACGCAAAAACCGGCTTGGGCGCAATTCGAAGCATGGATTACGTGATCCTGCTCTGCGACGATATTGAACGAATGAAGCTGTTCTACCGCGATGTTCTTGGCTTCGAGATTGAAGATGAAGCGACAGGAACGTGGGTCGGGTTTCGTGTCGGAACGCTCTACCTCGGTCTCAGGCCTCGGGGACGTTCTTATGATGGCGAACGTATTCCTGACAAGTCAGCCGGAGTACAGATCAGCTTCCGTGTGCCACCTGCTGACGTTGATGTAGCCTATGAGGAACTGTCAGCGATGGGTGTTAAAGTCATCGAAGGCCCGACAAACCAAGACTGGACCCACCGGACACTGTTCCTGCACGATCCAGAGTTCAATATCATCGAGATTTACGCCGACATATATCCTCATGAGACGCTAAAGCACCCAAGCGGTGTGCACCTGTTGGTTCAAGACCAGTAGTTGAGGCGTGCTTAAAGCAGCCGTTCACCGGCATCATCTGAACGTCAGCAAAGTCCGTTCACCTGGGGGTCAATTACGCGGGCAGCTTTGATCCCAGCAACCGTTGTGCGGGAGGCGCACAGATGGGGTTATGACGAACACTAGGGTCAGGACCCATTGATTTCAGTGGCAGGTCGTGATTTGCGGTTCGAAAAACGAGCGGTGACCATGTCTGATCTCTTCTGGCTGACGGATGCGCAAATGGCGCGTCTCGAGCCGTTTTTCCCGAAGTCCCACGGCAAGCCACGCGTCGATGATCGGCGTGTCTTGAGCGGGATTATCTTCATAAATCGCAATGGCTTACGGTGGCGCGATGCCCCGGCCGCCTATGGCCCGCACAAGACGCTGAATAAACGCAAACATGCGGCGCCCCTCGCGGCTACCGCGGAGAGAACCTCAGAGGCCGCACGCAGGAAAACGCAAAAGAAGATCAGCGTTTGACCAAGGCGATTAGAGAACGTGCTCGGACGCTAACTTACTGACGGGTTTCTCCCAGGTTTTTGAGAGAACAATTTGTTCATCGTTTGTACCATCGGCGCGCAATTTAAGCGACGAATTGAGCAGCAATATTTGAATTAGATTATCAGGCTTAAAGCAGTGTATGTTTTTGGAGGCTTCCTTAAAAATTATTTCTTGCGCATTGCGGTATTTACCAAGTCATCATTCATGTTGACGCCGTAAACACTTCCGTTGAACTCAACTGTTGGATATTTATAGTAAGAGCTATTAAAGTAGTTTCGGATAGACTGCTTTTCCGCGCTGGATAGCTCCTCAGGCCCATATGAGTGAATTATTTTATTTATATTATCATAATGCCCTCGAGTTCGAAACTCTGGTGAAAGCTCATCTATTATCCTAATTACGTCTCTAATCAATTTTTCCTCAATTACCACTTGAGTTTTTGTGTCCGACACGTCCACACCTAGTGCAGCTAAATCCGAACTGATTTTAGCTCTTTGGCGATCAATATCTTCGTCGAGGTGAAGCGCTTCATGAATGAGATTCGTGATTTGTTTGTCTAACCGCGCTCGGTAGGTGAAACCTCTCATTCGGTCTGGGAACGTCCAAACAGTACCAACCCCGCTCAATCCGGTGCTGTTCATGTGAGCGTAACCGCGTGCATCGGATGAAACTAGGTTTGGATCACCAAGTTGAACTATAATCACAGACAGGGTCGCTGCACTATTGCCGATCGCAGATATCACATCAAAATTGATTGTTCCATTGTTCAAAAAGTCTGCCGCCCTTTCAACAATCGTACCATTTAGTTCATCTGAAACACGGAAATCCATCATTTTTCTCCAATAAAAATGATCTCACCCGACTGCGACCTACTCGCAGCAACCCTTTCGACTTAGAAAGAGGGCAGAATTTCTAAGCGAAATTCCATTTTTTAAAATCACTCCCCTAAAATCGATCTATGATTTAGATTTACTGTATTCACCAGCGCATTCACTGGCGATGCAAACAGAACAACTTGATAGCCTCAGAAGTTTGACGTAAGCGCCAAAATATCCAAAACTGAGCGATGCCAAAGATTAGAAATATACGTCTCCACGTTCTTAGTGGAGGTTCTAGATTTTCGCCGATCGCTTCCATTGATTTCATCCAGCCGATTTATTTTTTTTCTATTATTAGAGTTTGATCGCTTAAATGAAAAATATTGTAATTCTATATTTCCATAGGCATGAGCAATGGTGTGATCTGCGCCTATTAGACTTTCATTTTGCCCACACAGTTTAGTCTTTTCATACGAGGATTGGATGGTGCGATCCATTCAATGGGATGGCATGAGCGCTGCCGAAATAGTGAGGGAGTTGTGGGATGAGGACGTCGATATCGACGCGTTCGACAAAGAAATGGACGATCTATTCGCATCCGCTCTGGCGGAGGGTGGGTAAAGGCGCCTGCAGGAAGCTCGTAAGGCGGTCGACCTTCATTACGAACGTCAGAAGGGGAAATAGCAGCGAGAGTCCCAAGACGAGCGTCGCGCGCAGATCGCCGCGATTGTGGCTAGGTGTTTGATCACAGGGTTTGATGGTGTGATCTGTTCGATGGAGGAAGAAAGCATTATGGGCCAAGTTCGTCATGGGAGCGCCACGACCACGCACGCTGTCAGAGCAGCAATACAGCGATCGGAAGCTTCGATCGCGGAGTTGAGCAGGGAACTGGGGATCAACCCCAAGACCGTTGCGAAGTGGCGAAAGCGTGAGATGGTCGAGGACATGAAGACCGGTCCGAAAGAGCCGCGCTCCACTGTACTTAGCGAAGAAGAGGAGGCTATATCATTGTTTTCAGGCGGCACACGCTCCTGCCGCTGGATGACTGCCTTTATGCTCTACAGCCAAAGATCCTGCATCTGACGCGCTCTTTCGTCGGGGAAACGCTCCTCAGGAGCCTTTCCTGATCCTCCTCAATGCATCGTTGCTTGCAATGATGAGCCATGTCGCGCCATTGGTCCGAGCGACAATGGCGAATGGATATCTCGATTACCGGACGTCGCGGGTGACAAGCCAAAGCGGCGATACAAACGACGCAACCGGATCGAGATCATGCTCGGAAGGCTCAAGGACTGACGTCGTGTCGCAACACGATATGACCGCTGCCCGAAAGTCTTCCTCTCAGCCATCGCACTCGCTGCTCTCGTAGTCTATCCGATACCGAGCGCTGCGCGGTACTTGAGGCCCGGACCCGGGGCTGCGGACAAGATCGCCGAGACCTCCTCGAAGCTCAGTACAATCGGCAGCTTCCGCGGTTCGGTACGGAACTGCATGTACTTCTTCAAGTCCTCGCGGTTGGCTAACAGATTTGGGCGTTAGGTTGGATCGCGGTGAGTACCTGGCCTTACATAATTCCGGCATACGAACTGCCGAAGAACTTGAGGCATTTCCAGACGCAGAGCTGGAAGGATTGGTGGGAGCGCGCCAGGCGAAAGAAATCCGACTATCGCTGCAGACGGTCAACGAAAATAGGCTATCTGTTTACTGCGGACGCAGTCGGCAGGTCGCAGCACAAAGCGGACATCGTCGTGGAGCAAAGAGGCTGGTTCTGAGTTTTGTTGCTGTCGCAAAGTGTTATCGGCGGAGCATCAAATACCAGATGACCATCGTGATCGAAACTAATCAAGTGAAATACATCTTTGCTAATGTCGATATCGACGGACATCAGGGCGGGTAGAAAGAAAGGCAAAACCACTACGGCGGATCAATTGTCTTGTGCAATACTTGACCGGGGTGGCCCCGTTACCGAAGTTCTGAGTATAAGTCGTGGGTTTTAAAAGAAGTTTTGGCGGCATTCGTTCGTTTGATCCCTCAAACGTCTCGCTTCATGAGACCTTCATCAACTCTCGAACTAGGTCATGCGCTTCGGGACGTGAAGGTTGAAAGCGGCAGCGTAGTGCAGCCACTTGGCGATGAATTTGGACATCTTCAATTGAAAGTTTGACAAGCCCTTCCTCGTTCGGGATGGCGGTTTCTGGTAAAACCAAAAACCCCGTTCCGTTCCTTGCGAGTTCAAGCAGCCAATCGACACGGTTTGAACGATAAGCGGCATAAAGCTTACAACCGCGCTCCGCGCTGGTGGTGCGCATGAATTCACGCATTTCACAATTGAGTCGATCCAGCATATCATTACCGGCTAACATATTCAGAGCTACTGTTTCATGTTGGCTAAGAGGATGTTCGGTTGAAACGACGGCGCAGTAACGTTCTTCATAAAGTGAATCAATCTGAAAAATCTCTTCAGAAGCTTGCGCAACCGTCACTGCGATATCGAAGCGACCCTCCCGAAGCCCTTCGAGCAACGCCGTATGGCTATCAACAATCAGTTCGATGTCCGCCTTCGGGTTGCGATTCCGATAACGTTCAATCGCCTCCGATATTTTAGACTGCCCAATCGTTTCACCAACACCAATACCAATTGGAACGCGCTTCAAGCGCACATGGCGCGCTGCTTCTACCTGAGCCTGATGTGTTTGCTGCAACGCCTCCTGCAACCTTGGGTGTACAATTGCTCCGAGTGGGGTCAGACGGCATCCCGCTCGATCCCGCAAGAGAAGCGGTCCACCAAGTTCATTTTCCAGTTTTTTGATTGCTGTCGTAAGTGAAGGTTGAGACACATTCATAACTTGCGACGCATGGGTGAAATTACCGTGTTCGCAAACAGCCAGAAAGTAACGAATTTGATTCATTTCCATGAAGTGACTGACCGCTGTTGGTACGTACTGCCACTAATGATACAACTACAAGCTGAACGGTCAACAGCTATTACACGAGTATCACATAGTGTTCGAATTCGACCACCGATGTATGAAGAATGGACACATAGACAATCGAACGCGGGATCTCGGCGCGCAATCAAATTGATTGTCAAGCTCAGGAGATTTAACCCAAGGAGATCGACATGGTTACCACGTCAAAGAAAACTCTCGGGGTTTTGGCAGTCGCCACCGTACCGTGGCTGGCAAATGCTCAATGGGGCGTCGCAATGGTCAGTGAAGCAAGCTAGATTGAACTGATGGCGGTTGAAAATCTGGGGTCACAACCCTTGGCATTCTTGGCCTGGCGGACTGTGTACAGAACGAAGCAGTAGTTCTGCGTTTATGGGCCTGAGAGCTAAGAGAGGAACTGGCTCATCTGGTTGGTTGGACTATGCGGCTGACTTGTGATGAAGCAAGCGTCGCGTTTCAAGTGTCTTTCTTTTGATCCTCTCCCTTTGTTTCAGAATGGCTTGTCCACACCCGAAGTAAACGTCAGCGGGCGTAAGGTTCTGAAGGCTCTCATGGTAGCGTTTGTGGTTGTAGTGCTCGACAACGACATTGATCTGCAGTTGAAAATCACCTGGTAGATAGTAGTTTCCTAACAGGATGCAGTTTTTGAGGGCCTGGTGCCAGCGTTCGACCTTACCTTGGGTTTGCGGATGATAAGGCGCTCCCCGCACATGACCCATCTGTTGATCTTCCAGCCATTCTGCCAGCTCACCTGAGACGTAACTGGAGTAGTTATCACTTGGCAACCGCGGACTGTGCCTGATCACAACCCGAAGCTTGCAGTATCAAATCCAGCGATCCGTCACATCTGTTGCCTTCATCGTTGTGCAGAGTTTTCAAACAATGATGTAGCGGCTGTAGTCGTCCAGGATCGTGCTGAGATCGAACTAGCCCCAGCCAATGACCTTCAGGTAGGTGAAGTCGCCGCACGTGCCGCCGTCACCCGCATGCGGTTCTTACTTGCTTCAAGGAACTCCTTGGAACAGCTGAGATACAGGCTTTGGACGATACCTTCTCCGCGACACAGCTCGGCAATGCTGTCTTCACCCTTTAGGCCGTCCAGTACGATCTTGATCTTCTCTTCCGTCGAATGTCCTTGACGACTTTCTGACCGTGGCTCTTACGTGTTCTGGATTTCTCTCTCATCTTCACTCCTTAGCGGTTACGATGAGCCAGAAATCCTCTCTTATCAAATTGTTCTAAATCATCCCATTGCGCTGAAGTCAGACAAGCTGATGTGGAGGCTGCGCCGACGAGCAGGTAATATTTTCAATCTCATCCGTGGTGTTTGAGAGTGTCTACAACCGGAGCCATTTTTGTCACTTCTGGATTGGTTCCGATGATAGCAAGAATACGATCATTCGAATTCACTTCTTAGTCTTTATTTCCATCCGTAAAGATTGTCGCCCGAGCTAGAGTCTAGCCTTTAATTCTTGGCTTATTGGCTTGGCGTCACTCCAGTAGAATTCCCAGTGGGGACCTGGGATTAGAAATCTCGGAGTTGCGTGACGCGGCTAGAATCAGAACCCACTCACGTCGCCGCGTCACGCCACTGCCCGAGGGGGTCTCGACAAAACATCGACCATATCGAGCTCGAAAGCCAATACTGGTGTGCTATCATAATATAGCCAATAACTATCGTTAATGTAGCTATCTCTTGTGCGAATGATTCACTGGCATCGCCAAAGAGAGAGCGCATACAATTCATGGAAATGAATCAAATTCGATATTTTTTGGCAGTTGTTGAATATCGAAACTTCACTCACGCAGCGCGGGCTATGAATGTTTCTCAACCTTCGCTTACAACAGCCATCAGGAAGCTGGAGGATAGGTTGGGTGGTAGACTGTTTCTGCGCGATCGTGCCGGATGCAGCTTGACTCCGCTAGGCGCCGTCGTTCTCCCGTACTTAAAAGAGGTGTTGCAGCAGACTCAAAAAGCGATGGTAGACGCCAAACGTTACGTGCGTCTCGAAGGTATTCCCATCAGTGTCGGAGTTAGTGAAGGCATCGGGCAATTCAAGATAGCAAACGCGATAGCGCGGTATCAGGCTCGCGCACCGGAGATTAATTTCGAGATCATTATCGACAAACAAAATGCGCTGCTGAACGGCCTTCGGGAAGGCCGTTTTGATATCGCTATTACAAATGCCGATGCTGCATCTGAACTTTATCAGGCAGAGCCACTATACAGTGAAACCTACCGAGTTGTCGTTTCCAGCACACACCCGATTAGTCAAAGGAAAACCGTGAACTTGGATGTGTTAGCGGGTAACGAGGCGCTGGCCAGAGTTGACTGCGACATGCGAGAAGTCTTGTTTAGCTTTTGCGCAGATCGCGGAAATACAATGAACTTCACCCATCGTTCCAACCGTGTTGATTGGCTTTTGGAGCTGGTGCGGTTGGGGAGGGGGTTTGTGATCTTACCCGAGACGGCAGTTCCAAGGAGCAAGGAATTTGTCTCACTGACCATTGAGGATGCTGATTTCGAACGTCACGTGGTTGCGCTTCGGTATGCCCACCAACCTGTGCGCCCCGAAATTCGGGTTTTCACTCAAGAACTGTCGAGACACATTTCAGCAGATGAGTGCATCGTGTGATGTCTTTCGGCAATTGCTCGTAGAGTGCAATTGAAGGTTGCTGGCTGGGTCCACACCCTCAAACCATAGTCAAAATCTATCGTTAAATAGAAACTGGGAATTGGCACTTCCGCCCGATGTCGTGGGATATTTGCAATATCGAATTCTAGATGAGGCATGCGGCGTCATGGAGGAAAAATCTTCAATTAAAGCGGTGTGTTTGTGCGCCAAGCTAATGAAGGTGTGTGGTAAAAATGGCCTACGTTAGAAAGTGGGAAGAGGGTTCCCTGTCTGCCTCATTCTCTAAGCAAGAGCGGGATTTGCCTTTGCTGCCGACAATTCTGGCTGGCGTCCTTACTGGTGTTGCTGGGGCTTGCTTAGCGTTTTCTGCGGGGTACGGGATTATTGCAGCAATGGTCTGCTACGTTATTGGTGGTGCTGTAGTTTCGCTCCTTCTGCCCTTGGCTTTCCATAAGTTGATCACCCTTAGAGCAGATTCAGATCGTAAGGAGACTCCGGAGTTTCTGTCAGAAGGCGGTGTGAGCGGTGAACTGGACGAATTGGATCAACATTTTCTGGGTGAATTGGAATGGCTTGTTCATAGAGGTCAGGGTAATACCACTCTTGGATTGTACCAGGGATCTCAGGTCATGTTTGTCGCGGGCGGAACAAAAGAGGCGTGCGACATCAGAAACTCATTCACTGAGGCGGGCTTTAAAATCAGTGACAGCCAAAGCCTCAAAGACGCGATGCTGATCATTCTTGATGCTCCGGAGCGTTGGGGGCTGCTTTGCATAGATTTTGACGCATTCGGCGGTGTGACGGGTTTCGATACTGTTGTTGAGCAGCTTGTTTCATTTCGTAATGCTGCTTCCTGCGTGCCAGTTATGCTTATCTCGCGTTCCTTCTCGATAGATAATTTTTATTTAGTTCACAGGCCGTCTATTGCCGATGGCTGTTTGCGTGTTCCTGCCGCAGATTCAAGCGTTGTGAGAGCGCTAAAAGACGTCTGTGTAAACAATCTTATTTGGCAGTATTGTCGTGATCGAGCCTAGATGTTCAATCACGCCAATTGATGCCTTGTTCCACGAGTGCATAACAAATGTTCATTTGCTATGCTCAGGAGAGCGATCGTGACAAGATGCAGCAATTTTCTAACAATTGCTTCTATGTCCCTTCTTTACGCCTGGAATGTCGCTACTCAAGCAGCTTGAAACTTGAACATCAGCATTCCTCGGCAGGGTAGAAGTAATATGGCTACACTCACGATAGCTATCGGCTATTCAGCAATAGCACATCGGTATTGGCTTTCGAACTCAATATCGCCGAAATCTAACGAACCACCTCGGATACAGCGTGGCGCGGTGTGGATAGGAGTTTTTATCTAGTCGCGTCACGCAACGTCAGAATTTCCAAACCCAGATTCGCGCAGGAACCCTTTCTGAGTAACACCAAATCATTAACCCAAAAACTAGGGGGATACATGCACGCCCGACTAAAATGAAGACGAAATAGCAATAACACCTACGAACGGAGAGTACTTTGAATAGACTAAATGCAATGACAATGTGTGCCATCGTAGCCTTCGCTCCTTATACTTCGCTAGCGAATGCACAAGGTATGGGCGATGCAAATGTCAATCCGTGGCAAGAGTGTGGTATCGGCGCCATGGTTTTCCCTGATAATGGCGCTGCATCTGCAATCTCGAATATTATTTGGGACTTGGGAACAACAGCGGTGAGTTCCGCCCTGTCTAGTCCCGAAGAGTGCCAAGGTTCGACGGTTCAAGTCGCAGCCTTTGTAGCGCGCGGATATGATCACATTTCACGCGAAACAGTTGTCGGCGATGGTGAATATTTGCAAACACTGATGGACGGGATCAACTGTGATCCAGCCATTCAACCAGCGCTTCTCGCTGATGTTCGTGACAGATTCGCTGCACGGCTAACGGATGCTGAATACGCAGCTAAAGACGACAGCGCAAAAGCGGAAGCATACTTCCTTAGTTTGCGTGACGTTGTGCGAGTAAACTATTCAGGTAGTTGCGAAACCTTCTGATCAAGCAGTAACCCCATGATTGATCAAGATCAGGCGGCTGCGGCCGCCTGATTACGTTTGGAGGAGTAGTTCTTGCGTTCAATCAAATTGCCGGTGTTTTTTCTGGTATCTTGCCTAGCATTTGCCTGGCAAGCTGGTAATGCATCTCCCCGTTCACTGAAGGATACCACCCAACTTAATGGCAATGCCAATGACCCTCTGTGGCTCAGTCTTCTACAATACGACGTTTCACGCACATCGCCCCGCAGCGATATTCATTCTGACGGCTTCTTTCTGACCGCCCGCGGACACCAGGACCCAGAAGCGGAGCTCCTGGCTCTCATAGATGCAGTTTATGAGCCAGTGCCAGATGATCAAAATGCACATGCCGTCTGCCGCTTCCCCGCACGCGTCTTATACTTACAAAGGGTCTTAAATGTGGATGATTTGCCAGACCTGTCGTGTCCCGATTACGAAGAATGGTCAGGATATGGTAGGATTACCGGTGCAACGCTCATCTTTGCTTCTGGAAGTTTGGGTGATCCAGCAACATTTTATGGTCATATCCTGCTTAAATTCACTACCAACGCTACATTTAGTGGAAATACGCCGCGCCAGACAGGCCGCAACAGCTTGTTGGATAGATCACTCAACTATGGTGCAGTTTTCCCCAAAAACGAAAATGCTGCAGTTTATGTCGTCAAAGGGCTGTTTGGCGGTTATTCATCTACATACACAAACGTTGAGTATTATGCACAGCTTGGTAACTATGTGCAAAATCAGGATCGAGACCTGTGGGAATATGAGCTGAACCTGACGCAAGATCAGTTAGAACTGTTGATTGCGAGTAGTTGGGAGCTCTACCAGCAGGAGAACACCTACTATTTTCTTTCAGAAAACTGTGCATACCGCTTTGCCGAGCTAATTGCATTGGTCACTGAACAGGATATCAATTTTCAGGGAAAGCCATGGGCGCTACCTCTCGACGTTTTCGTCGATCTCGATACGATGCAAGGCTCCAATGGGTTACCGCTGATCGCCAACATCGAGAGGATACACGCTCCGACCACTAGATTCCTGAGTGCATATGAAGCCTTAGACGGTGAGCAACAGCTGGCATTGGAGTTATCCGTTCGCTCTGCGTTAAATACCGATCAACCCTACGTGCCTGCGCCATACTTTGGACGTTCCAATATATCAGACAAAGATCGTGCCGAGGTTGTCGAAGCCGGTCTACTCTACATTGCAATGATACGTTCGCGGGATGAAAATGGTGATGCAATTGAAGACGTTGTATCCCTTGACAGGGCGTTCCTTTTGCAACGGATAAGACTGCCAGCAGGAGATACCGGCATTGGATTGAGCGCTGATACCCGCCCGCCACATGAAGGACATCGCACCTCAACGGCGCAGATCACTTATCTCAACAACAACCGCCTAGGTGGTGGTGTTGAATTGCGTCTACGACCGGTTCTAACCGATTTTCTTTCACTCTCGGCGGGTGAGGCGCCATTCTCCGAACTTTCTATGGGAGATGTGAGTTTCATCTTGCGGGGTGGAACAGTGCGACTCCGGAGGTTTGACGCACTGCAGATCACCGCGATTTCGACGCGCAAGAGTCGGCTCCCTTACGAATACAAACCATCTTGGAGGCTGCGGTTTGGAACCGAAAGCCGGAGTCTCGCCAAAGATGGAAATTTAGTTGCACTAGCTGAGTTCGGCTACGGACACGCCTTTGCGCCGACACCAAACACAGCGCTATATGGAATGGTTGAAGGTCGACTAGATACTGGACAACATACCGTCAGGGCAGGCTTCAGTATTGGCGCGATAGCGCGAATAGATGACCGTGTGCAAATGATGTTGTCGGCACGTAGTCTCTCTCCAATCCGAAATTATGAAAGGACAACGCTCCAATCTGACTTCGCGCTTCGGATCGGGGATCAACGCGACAGCGACTTTAGGTTGATTTCGCGCTACGAAAATGATGACATTTCAGGTCAGACAATGGAATTCGGGCTGAGTTACTCACGGCATTTCTAACCTGTCAACTTAGGGCGCAAGTCGTATTTGAATTACTTTGAAATACCAAAGCCCGTCGTCAGGTATTTTGAGTAACCGTCCAACTAGCCGATCTGTAACAGGCAATCAGGGCATCAACTCTCCGAACACGGACCCAAGCTAGAGTTGACTGGTCATTTTTCCAATCGAGCGGAGCCTAATCGGGCTGCGGTATCGACTTCTACGCCGAGCACAACAGTGCAAGGCTTTTCAAGCTCCTTCATCGTGGGCCTTCGGCGAGTGCCTTGCGAAGTTTGCGCCGGCGAACGTGAAGGGCCTTTAAACAAGGGCAAGACGGCTATGGCGGACCAATTGGTCTTGCCTAAAACTGCTTGACCTCAGAGGCACCGTTGCGGAAGGCCTGAACCTAAGGGAATCGACCCCTATATTCGGCGTGTTTTTGGCAGGTAGCGCTCACCATAGGCTGCATCAATCAAAGCATAGAAACCTAATATTTTCCCAGTACAGTCAACTGGTTCTAAGGTTGGGTACACGGGCTTCGATAGGGTGCATTCCTACGCGATCAATTACAGAGACCTAGAAGTCTCGGTCGGGGGGCAAGGCAAAGCCCAGCCACAACCCGAGTTGGCAATAAGGCCTTTGCTCAAAGACTCGCGAGTTTCTACTCGATGAGTGAATAATTAAACAGTGAAGTGAAAACACCAGTGTTCAAGAGACTTCAGTTCATTTTATTCACCTTGCCTCAGACACTTGCTGCAGGTCAGGTTTTGTCTGCCCCGCTGATTCAATGTCCAGGCTGGCAGCAATATGCTGTCGAGGGGACAGGGGTGCCGCTGAGGTCTTCTTCGCCAATACAGTTGTTTGAGGTTGCTGTTGCCAATGGCAAAGCAGTCCAGGCGAAGGCAAAACCCCACAAGAGGGTCGCTTTCGATCTCGCTCAAAACGAACGCACCAATCCATACCTCTCTGCCGAAAGGTTTTTTGGAGCAAAGCCGCCTGCCAGACCAGCGACTTTTGTTAAGACACCAGTTCCAGATGGCAAAATCGCTGTCTCTCCGCAATGTCGCTATGTTGTCGTAGAGGGTGACACACTTATCAACATTGCGGCCAAAATACTGGGGTCAGCAAAGCGCTGGAAAGAAATTGCGCGGGCAAATGAGCTATCGGGTTCCTCTCCCTTGAACCCGGGGCAAGTCCTCCAATTGCCTTGCGCAACCGCCGGGAAGGGGTCTATGCGGGCAGTAACGCCCCTTCCCTTATGGACGGCACGTTCCGGCGAATATGTCACCAATGTCATCAAGAGATGGTCAAAATCGGCCGATTACACCTATCAACAGGTTGGCATCGATGAATCGGAGGTAACCGTTCCTATCTACGTCCGTGGTTCTTTCAAGGATGCCCTCAAAGAGTTGATCGGTGGATTTGAAGGCAGCGGACGCCCGCTCCCGATCAGTATTTATTCCAACAGCGTTGTGCGCATTGGGATGCCCAATCTGAATACCTCGGGTGGTGGTGTTCAGGGCGGCGAAAACTGATGCGAGCCTCCCGCCTGCAATATCCGGCCCTGGCCGCATTTCTGGTGTCCGCCTGTCTCGGCTCCAGCCTCCGGGCTGAGTCAGAGGGGTCTGGGAACGAGATGTTTCAACTCAGACCCACGCTCGCCGCGCTACTTGCTTTTGGTGACACCACGTCGGCCCTGACAGAGAACGAGGTGTCCAAACGCATTGACTACAAGCGTGGCGAGATGTTCCAGAATATCGCAGCCGAACAAGCGCGCCCGTTGCTGGCCAATGCACCCCGGGTGACCACCTGGTGGGACGGGCAATATATGGAGAAGGACGGGTATGCAGCGGTCGCCTGGCATGGCGCTGATGGGAAAGAGCATGCTTATATCACCGATAGCAGTACGAGAGAAACCAATGGTCAGGGAATACGGGCCTATTCCGGCTATGTGTTTGACTTCAAGATGCGCTATCCACTTAAGCGATTTGTCGACACGAGAGGGGACACCGCATACCAACTTCTGCGCTATGGCGGCCAAACCGGGGAACTGACCACCTATCTCGCTGGTAAGCGCCGCTGGTGGGAAAACGGCATCGATCATCTGCGGGCCCACCTTCCGGCCTCTGTCTGGGACATTCTTCCGAGCTCCCCCTCGGCCGAAAGCTCCGACGTACAGGTCAACACCAAACAAACCTTCCGGTTCTATGGGAAATTGCTGCAACACGACCCGAGCGAGGGCAACTAATGCGAGGTTTCCACCTTCAATATCCTGCTCTGGCTGCCATAGTAGTGCCCGCTTGTCTCGGTTCCGCCCTCCGGGCCGGGCCAGAGGAGACCGGGAGCATTATGGCCCGTCTGCGTGAGAGTACCGGCAAGATGATAGAATTGCTGGACGGGAGTCGTTTTATGATCGGTCTTCCGCTGGAACAGATCTTGCAGGTCAATGCAATCGGGTTTGTTGCGGCTGCGGCAGATGTGGAGGCGGAACCCGGCTCAAATAGCCTGACGACGCTCTACTGGGACGACGGTGAGATCAATAAACTGGATACGCTGAGATCGAAGGCCTGGCGTTCCTTAAGGAAACCCCTGTGATTATCACGAAGATACCCGACGGAGTGCTTGGCCGGGAGGCCCTGCAATTCATTCTGTCTGGGCATCAGCTTTATACAACACTGCACGTGGATTGCGCCCACCGGATTCTGCGCCGGATGCCAACCATGGGTGTGCCGGCGGAAGAACTGGCCGAACCCGGACTGATCCGGCTGCTGATCAAGCAGACGCTGGGGCCATTGCTCTGCAAGCGCTTGATACGCGATGGTCAGCTGTCAGCGAAAGATCAGACGATCGTCGCACCTTTGAACGATGACGGGGATGCGGTGCGCAAGCATGGCGACCTGTCCCAGCGCATGAGCGCGGTTCAGAAAGCGGATCTTAAATGGGGAGACGCAAAATGAACGACACCGATGACAACCACGATATACTTTCGCTTGAAGGTCACGACCCGGCCTCTCGTCGCCTCAGGCGTTTGAATTTTATTCTGACTGTGGTCGTCGCGATCGTGGTGGCCGTCAGCTTTACGATCGTAATACAAACCGTCAGTTCGGCGATCCGAACCGTGGACAGTTACCAGGACAGGCTCGACAGGTGTTGGGCATCCCGGAAAAGCCTGATGCAGCAAACCCCGGAATTAGATCCATGACAGACGATCTAGATCTGATCTGGCCGCGATTTTGGTTCGCCGTTGCAGAACCCGCTGGAGACGGCCGCCGAGGTGGCCCGGGAACAGGGGCGGGGACTGGACTCCGGACGAAAAGCGAGACGCTGATTAGCAGCTACTGCGACGGGGAATGAAGGCTGTCACAGCAGGTTTTCGAAACAAGTTATGTAACGGAAGAAGGAGAAAAGGACCCAAAAACAGGAGCTACATAAACCGAACCGTCCCACTGAGATCGCAATCTATCGGACGATAATTGAGTTCAGGACCGCGTTCCTGAATCCTTTTCAACACCAAGCATACCCTAAAGCTCCTGACTTGCGAGTCAGAAGCGTGGAAAGGTTTTTCCGAAGAAAAGAGATCATATGCAAATGAAGTCGAAGTGCCCCGAAGAAGGCACAAACGAAAACCCCGATTGCGCGCCGGTCTTTTTGTCGGCATCTCCCGGCTTGCTGACGGTGCAGTTCAGTGGCGGCTCGGTGTGATGATCCTGTTTGTCGCAGCGCTTAGCCTGTTCACACTTATTCTGATCGTCGAAGATGTCCGTTGGTTCGAGATCAGCTATAGGGCATTGGGCGCTGTAACGCTGAATGGAATATGCCTGAACGTCCTGCTGGATGTGTCCGTCATCGATATGTTGTGCGGTGCGTTCATCTGGCTCATTGCCTCGGTATTTGTTCGCTTTGCGTGCAGCGCAAATGCGTTGGGGCAGGGGAACAACTGGCTGATGGGCGCCATTGGTTTGCTCGCCGGGGTAAACGGCGCGTTGGCTGCCCTGGGAGTTTATGGCATCCTGATGATTGCCACGCACCTGAGCTACACACGAGCCAGATTACGGCCCAAGGGAAAACGGATCATCAGCCTCTTCCCTACGGCACTGTCCGGTGGTTTAACAATTCTGTTGGTGTTTTGCTGCAGGATAGCTGGCTTCGACATCAGCTTTGGTACGGCAGAAGAAATCAGTACTGACTTCGACTTGTTGCTCCTCGGAGGGGTTGTGATCTTCGGCGGCCCCATCGCAGTTGTCAGCGTCACACTTGGTGTCACCTGGATAATTTTCGACCACCACACTCTACAGAGAGGGTGTTCGCGATGAAATCAATAATAACCACACCTGACACGGACGCCCTTGTCGAGATCATGATCGGAGCCACGCGCGGATGCCCTACGGTAACCGGCCCGAATATCTACAGTCGCAGCTTTCGATATCGGTACGGTGATTTAGAATACCTAATAGGTGGTCCGGCGCACAAAACAGCAAACTATCGTGATCATGACCATCTCAAGTCTGCACACCAATGCTTTGAAGAATACCTCAGTCTTTTCCCTGAGATCAGGCCTTTTTTCCGCGAGGTGCAAGATGACTGATCCGATATCATCGAAACGACTTTGGCAATCAGTTGTGATGATAGCCATTCGGGATCTCTGCAACGACCATCCCTGCAAGCAACTCAATCGCAAGGGTGCCGAGAACTGGGTCGGGCCATACCCGGACGCTGACTTTCGGGAAGTCTGTCATCTCGCAGGGTTCGAGGTACGCCGCGTACACACTGTCCTGTCCCGTCTGTGCGAGCTTGCCCCGGCAGATCGCAGGGAACTGCTCAATACATTTACTCCATTACCCCGCAACAAGAGGGCGGCATGATGATGGCGCATCAGTTTGAGGTCTGCTGCAAAAACGCGGGCCGGAACAAGAGTTCGCGTCTCGGCAGCCTGCGGTCCCGTGTCAGCTGCAGCATTCGTTTCCACATGATCCGGAAATACACAGGGTTACTTACAGCGACGGCCCAAATACTTCATCTACCCCAGAAAACCAACAATTCCAACCAGCACGCCGGAGGGCGTCACTCCGAACCCAACCTGTACAATGATCGCGGACAACATCAGCGCAATGATGACCGGAACGTGCTCGGCACCTTCCCACAGAGTACCGCAAGTGCAGGAACATCTCCTGAACTCATCAGAAACTGAAGTCGGAACGCAGCCAAGCAACAGAAAGTAAACTTATGAGTACCAATCCTGATCTTCGCCTCACCTCCAGTTCTTGCAAACTGACACAGGCCACGATGGTCGCAGCTTGTGTCGCCGGAACCACTCCGATGATGGCCCAGGAGAACAGAGAAACAGATCCGGCGAGCTCCTTTGACCTTCGCCAGTTGGAACACCGGGTCGAAGCCTACGACGGGACAGTTAAAACGCTTGCTTGCAACCCATCAACGATCTGTCTGGTCAAGCTCGAATGTGATGAGCACATCATCAACACCGGGCTATCGAGCGCGGCTTACTGGAGGATGTTGTCCCCCATAGATCATTATCTGGTTCCGCATTCGCACGTCGGATTCAAACCCAGATCAAACACCAGGCCGGCCAATGCCATCATATTTACCGACAAGCGTATTTATGAGCTTAGCCTCGTCATCGACAATGCGGAGAGCACATCTGTTCTGAGCTTTACCTATCCGGGCTCGGACGCTGGCAGAGCCGCAACTGATTGTACCGGCACCGGTGCAACGTCGGATCAATAGGTTTCAGGGTCAAGAGTTGTAATGCTGTTTCCGGACGCTCTGAATTGTCTAGGGTTTGCGCCTGTCGCAAAGAACCTCTTTCACGTTTTGAACTGGTCGAGCATGCTCGCGGCAGATGTGCTGGGGTGCAAAGACGGCAGTTTTTTTTGTGCATGGGCTGTATTCGGGCTGGACACAGAAAGCCTGGAGCCAGCGGCGTTCGAGGCTCATCTGGATAGTCTGGCCATCGATTTTGGCGGGTTCGGGAACGGCAACTGTTTCTGGGTGGTGCTCGACAGAAAACCCTCTGCGGGTCTGCAGCAGGTCGGGCTGACATTTGAGGATGTCGAATCTGAGGCCCAGTTACTCGATCAGATCTCCGGCGGATTCTCCGGGATGGATGGCAACTTGAAGCCGTTGCAGGTCTCCAATGAGTTCTCTTCTTCGGTTGCCTGGCAGCTGGTCGAACTGCGCACCCTGACGGTGATACAGGCACAGCAGAACACGGCCGCATCGTCCCGGGTCCTAGTGTATCTCGATCGCAAGGAAAGCGTCCAGCAGGATACGGATGTCGAGATCCAAGAAAGCATTGAAGCCTATGATGGTAGCAGCGAGCACAGATCAGTCAACGAGATACTGGGGGCGTGACAATGAACCGTGTTCGCCTCTATGATCCAGTAAGCCATAAATATCTACACGTATCCGGTGAACACCCCACCGATGACAAAGCTTGGGCTTGGGCTGGTTCGCCGTTACAAACCGGTGTCTTACGTCGGCGGGCGTTGAACGCGCGTAAACCATGGCCTTACGTTGTTGTTCCCGTAGTTCAATCTGTGAAGTCAGATACCTCCGATGCTAATTCAGATTCTGAGGCCATGACGTGACCGGTTATCGTCAACTAATTCCCGACAGCCGTCGCACAAAAACGCGGGTCGTGCAGACGGCCAGGGGGCCAACGATGCCTGATCGTACTGTCCCAATCCATTCAACAACATCGCCGTGCCTGGCGTAGGCCGGCGTGGCGGATCCGAATTGGTCGCCGTGGGCGGATTACTATCTTCTGCAATCTGGAAGATCAGGTAAGTCATTCAAGATTATTGCAGGTGAACTTGTTCGTTTCTGGATAGCAATCGCAGATCGTTATCAGCTGCTCTGCTCAATTCCGGGTATTGAAGCCATCCTTGTAGCGTATGGGTTTTCTGAACCCTGCTACTGGATTGAAGACTGCGATCCCTCTACAGGAACGGGATGTTCCGCAGAGGAACCGAGCCTCCACAAAAGGAGGCCAAGCCCTTGAGTCTCCATCTGTGGAATGAACCGCTTAAGATCGACACGCGCCTGAGGTCAAGCCGCCCTTGCGAGCGCCCATTGCCGGGGAGCGCGCGTCGAGGCCGTTGCCTATCCCCTTATCCGGCGATGGAAGGGAAGCGGTATTGGGGTATCATCCATTCCACACTTCGCCGAACAGCGGCGGGCAAGGTTGTTAAGGGACAGGGTCTTGCCCGCATCTTCTATGTTCCCGAGCAGTTCAAACTTAGTTGAAAGGGAAGTCTCGGTCGTTTTCCTGCTCATGGCAGAGCAATCTTGTAAGTTGTACTAAGCAAAAAATGTTTTTATCAGAGTTTTTTCACAAGCGTTCTTGTGAGTGGTTTGGGCGAGTCACGGTTTTGTGCCTTTCAGCTGAAGTCCGGGTCTTCCGAATGTTGATCTACCGTATTTAGATTACATGGTTTCGCGACCCTGCTTCGCGACAGCGCACCGTCTTGTTATAGCTCTCGGAACACCACCTGGATTCTTGATTGGTGTCTGGGGATACAACGAGTTCGGATGGTATCCGCATCTACGCCTGTTTTCTTTGTGGATATAGAGATGTAAGGGTGCAGCGTTGTTTCACTGAAGAAGTAAGAAACCAGTCAAATCGTGCCCGTCAGCCCAGTGTTTTTTCCTTCGTCGGTGTTATCTGTTAATCTGGGCAATACCAAACCGTCGGATTGTGGTCAATCAATCTGGTGAATTGATGCTGTTAGCGACAGGGAAGCATATCAGAATATCGATGCACTAAGTTGTTTCGTATCGCGCGAAATCGTGCAATGCACCTGGCTTCGTCAGATGCTACCCAAGGCTAGCCCGCTTCTTTAATGAAACGTTTAAACACACTTACCGTTGCTGTGCAGGCGCCGTCCGCACAAGATAATTGCGACGGGCCTGTTCATAGTTTTTACCTATTAATATATAGATATATAGTATTATATCAATGAATTAACATAGTGCTAAGATGCAAGCATCAGCAGCGCCGGGGCGGTAGACCTCTAAAACCTCGTTGCCGCCAACTGGCGAAGCTCGTGAGCGCCGATTGAGGGCCCTCCGATGCAGCCAAGGATGAACGACCTTGGCTGCATCGACAAGATGTGAAGTGATGCACAGCCTATCAGTTTACTATTATCACAAAAAGTAAAATTATACCTCGCCCAAAATATATATTAGACCTATCTGTCAGATTGCCACATGTACGACATAATGGAAACAGTACACTTCATATCGCCCTTGCATCTTAGTAGTGACTCTCCAACAAGAGGGGAGTCCACAATCCATGAGAAGGCGCAATCTTCCAGTTTACATGGAATACGAATTCAAAGAGGCGCTGGAAAACGGTGGAATCCTAGAGATCGAGTGCATCTCATCTGCCAACCGTACCTCAGAAGAAGTAAGGGGCGAGTGGTGGATTTTCGTTCGGGAGACCTTGAGTGGTCAGGTCGTTCGAAGTGTACTCTGCTCACGTCGGAGTACGGGACCAAGACTTCTCAAGACATCAAGGGGTGTAGTCGGCTTGGCTGCGAAGCTCGGGGCAACGCTCATTTCAGTTCCATTGTTGGAAGGCGGAATTGGTGTCTGTGAGGTTAACTTCCCAGAAACCTCTGCAGATGAGGCTAACTCATAGCAAGAGGCTAGCCGTAACGCGCTTTACCGGTCGCTATTGTCGTTGCATCCATCCGACCGTCGCTCAACTAAAACGACACGTACCGGATCTTCAGATGATCATCCTCGAACTTCCGGTTCTGCGTGAAGCCTCTGTGTTTACCGCAAAAGCTGCATTGATTTTGAAAGCTCTTGAGGGCCAGGACGCCTATGAAGGCTTTGCAAACGCGATGGTGGTGCAAAGCGACACCGTATATCCGGCGAGTGTCCGGGGCACGGTTTCTACCGATGATCTAAGTCAATTGCTTCGGCTTCTTCTCCTGATTCCGAAAGAAATGACGACAAGGACAAGTCGTGATGTGATTGGCGGGAGGGTGTGAGGCCATTTTTCGGACTGAAAAATCTGTCCAGCGCACAAATGCGCGAACTTCTCCCGCCATGGGTAATTCGCCGAGAGATCACCTCACTGTCAACGAAAATACGAGTACAGAAAGCAATCCAGAGATGAAACCAATGACAACACGGGGCACCGTTCAGCACCTCGTGACTTTTCTTCAAAACCCAATTTCCGTCCTAGTATTTGGGCGTCCCCGGAGTGGCGGCACGGCGCTTCTTCAAGCGTTGAATAACACTCGATTGCACTCCCAAACGGGGCATCAACTGACCTCAATGTACTTTCGGCAGTCACTTGATCGGGAGACTGCGTTGTCATCCATAAAAGAAGACGTCGATGTTCATCTGATTGATGAATTTGAGATTGGTGCTATCAGTTTTGTCAATCACGGCGTTACGAGATTGGTCGCCTTCACAGGCCATAACTGGCTGGATCTAGCCGTAGAGGGTTTTCAGGCCGTATTTCGCCGTGGGCCTGATCTGATCCTGCAAATTGAGGAACACGATACGATTGTGCCGCGTGACGAGTTCTAAACCCTTTCACCTTCAATAACGACCTGAGAGGGCTTTGGCGCAAACTTTGGAGTGGTTCGAAGGGTATTGCCAAGTTGTTGACGGCCGATTGTAAAGCAATAGAAAAGGTAGGGTTATTTCACCAGTTAGGCAGTGTAACTGACCCAGAGGTTGAACGCGTTGTTGCAAAGGTGGCGGTATGAGGTTTTGGTGAGTTGATAGCGGCGGGGGCGAAGTATCAGGTTGAATCGGTCATGCGCGGACGAAAACCTCTGAGCTTGCCGGCTCACGATGACGTCCCGTTCCGCTAGGAGGTCTTCGACATCCGCAGTGTTCAAGGCAAACCGGTGGTATGCACAAACCGCGCGGGCAATGACTTCAAGAGGGTAGCGAGAGCCCTTCAGGCGCGGCATACTGGATGGAATGTTCACGCATTGCCATTAGTCGTCTTCGTAAAACCAGACAACTTGGCAATACCCTGATCTTTGGTCACAAACTATATCCAATTCCACCCTGCTGCACGCAGAGAAAACAAACTGCACAATGACACAAGGATTCATTGCTGCATAAGAGTTTGAATATCTCCATCTTCTAATTACTGGAGAAAACAGCTCTTAGGTGTCATTATGAAGAAAATCACCTTATATATAACGGTCTTTCTATCATATTCTCTTGCCAATATGGCTTTTCGTAAAGCCGTTTCCAGCTGGCACGAAGCACAACTATTGAATATGCGTCACAACCCACTAAGAGGCTGGATTTCTATTTTACTTAAGATCTACTTTTTTTCTTTGAGCCTTTTCGCGGTCTTTCCGGCAGCCCGGGCGGAGTTAATTCGTTCCGGTGCCATACTCGGTTTAGCTACATACGGGATGTTTGATTTCGTACTCTATAGCCACTTTGAAGGGATATCCCTCCATTTTGTAGCCATAAACCTCACTTGGGAAACACTCACTTCCGCAGTGTACGTGGTAACAGCTGTATACGTCGGGCTCGCACTGCACCCGAAGGCGTATCCCGTTTGAACGAAGATAAAGGCGCAATCGCGCATTTGGTGCGGCGTTGAGGGCTAATGCGCAGGTACGAAGCTAGGCAGGCTTAGGACTACAATGTCAGTTGCCCAAATTTTCACGCGTTAAAAGGTGTAGCCAAACTCTCTGACCTCGCTCTGCTAATAGTTGCCTGCCCTCAACAGATCTCAGTCACTAGGCGCCAACACAATTCAATCGAACACCTAAACATGAAAAGTGAGTGGAGAAATGTTAGTAAGCTGCCCGGTCTTAGCGAGCCCTTATCCCTCAAATTTAAACCCTTTCGAAAAGCCAGCTCAAGATGGCACGATAGACTGGCTGGTTCGTTACGGCATTGTTTGTAGTAAGGTCGAGGAGGATCGGGTTAGGAGGCAAGGGTGGACCCGCTGCATGGCGCGCTGCTACCCAAATGCTTCTCTTGTTGATTTGCAATGGATTTCTGATTGGGTCAGTTGGATATTCTTATTTGACGATCAGAACGATGAAGCAGAACAGGGACGCGAAACAGAACGTCTAACTGAATGTCGCTCCCTTCTTTTGAACATCATGAGAGGTGGCGCGGCACAGGATAATAATCAGATGCTTCAAGCTTGGCATGATCTATGGGCACGCATCCGACCAAAAGTGAATCCTGACTGGTTAGAGCGGTTGACGCAGCAACATGACGATTACTTCTTGGCATGCATTTGGGAGGCATCCAATCGCAAAGCCGGTATAGTTCCGGACACTAATACTTACCTGCTTAAGCGGCTTGATTCAGGCGCTGTATACCCCTGCTTGTCTATTATTGAGTTTGTTGGGCAACTGAACCTACCAGAGAACGTACTTTGTCACCCGGTCGTTAGTAACCTAAGTCTAAGCACAAACAATCTTGTTTGTTGGAGCAACGATATTGTGTCTCTAGAAAAAGAAGTAAAGAACGGTGACATGCATAACTTAGTTATTGCTCTGAGCAATGAGCGCCAAATCAGCCTGCAACAAGCAACCGACAAAGCAGTCGTCATGCACGACACTGAAATGGAGCGTTTTGCAGCTTTGATAGATCAGGTGCCACAGTTTTCCACACAGATTGATATTGATCTGCAGTCCTATATCGAAGGCTTGAAGTTTTGGATACAGGGAAATCTTGATTGGTCTTTTGAAAGCCAAAGGTACGGCGCAACGCCGACTCATCGCAGATAGTAGTCCGATGGTCTGAAGGTTTTATTCGAAATCAAGTTTCAGATGCAATAAACTGCACTGACTGCACTGACTGCACAAAAGGGCGAATTCTATTGATGGGCAATTGCTTCGATATCCAGTCAGAATGACGGTGTCCGTCCGTTGAACCCGCCCTGTTACGCTGCTTAAGCAGCGTAACGCCAGGGAAGGAGCTCGTCGAGGCGTGCGTTTTAGGTAAAGACCCAAGTGAGCCAAGCTTGGGGGTCAACGTCGTTCGTTTTGGGGTTTCGATGAGAGTGAATGCGATCGCCATGGCATTGCCCCGTAGGATTTTTATCTACGCTCGCGACATCAAGTTGAATTGTGTACGCGACCCACATTATTGAAAACAATTAAGCGCATCTACCAAAAGATCCTGAAGAGCTTCTTTCAGACCTACACAACACCATCAAACCTTGGAATCAAACACCAGACTTGCACTGGTTACTCCGGACGAGATCGCCGGATTAGTGTTTCTAGTAATTCGTCAATACCGGCCGTTCCGCATGGTTGTGACACACTCGGATCTTAATGTAGTTACTTGGTCAAACAGCTTTCTTGGGATTGCTCGACAAAAGGATTGATAACCAATCCCTGTGGGAACAGTGTCTCGATATGTGTTCTGGTCGATTCCAGAAAAATTACCTTAATATTAGCCCCGGCATCCATTGTGGCATAAGACTCAATTCCTTCTCTCCGGGCATTCCAGATAGTTTCCAGGAACGCCCAACTCGTTGGTTTTAAGTAATTCAGGACCGGCCTGGACGCTAGCATCGTTGCATGCATTGCTAGTGCGTTTGCTTCCACGGTCTCACCAAGCGTTGTAAAGTCACGGGTAGCAATAGCCTTGTACACTCGAGTACAATCAGCTTCGGCACGTTTCGGCCAAGCCTCGAAGAGGGGGGATGTTGCCATAGTGTGTCGCATCCCATCGCTTGATGGCATCATTTTGATCGACGTATCGACAGGTATGATCGCTATTCGGAACTCTGGCCAATCGTACTGTAATCGACGAGCAAGACAGTCGGTCCCGTCAGCTCTAATTCCCCGATCCCAACGTACAAAACCATGCCACATGGACCGAGTTGCACTACCGCTACCAAAACGGGAAATCATGCTGAGTTGCGTATCGGGGATATCAAGCTTGAATGCCCCGCAGATTGCTCGAGTCAAGGCAGCGAACCCAGATGCCGATGATGCCAGTCCTGCTGCAGTCGGGATAGTATTTTTGGTGACAATGTGTAACGGTAAATCCTGACCGCGGCGAAACAGATCTACAAATTTTAATGCTTTCCTCGCAAAACTGCTTTGATTGGAAAGTTTCTCACCATCGAGCCAAACACCGTCGGCACCATCAGCCGCTGCAGACACTCGGGTCGTGCTCCCCAGGTTCCCAAGAGAAATAGATAGTGAACTGTTTAGCGGCAGATTCAAAATCTGGTCTCGTTTGCCCCAGTACTTTGATAGGGCAATGTTGCTGGGTGCATAGGCTTCACAAGGTTCTGGATGTGGCAAACTACTTGGTAGCAAACCGTTAAAAACCACTTGAACCGGATCAATCATCAATGCGCAGTCCCTCCGACGTTGCGGTTACTTGAAAAAAACCGATAGGAACGGCACCTACCGCTAGGACACAATCACCAAGTCCGGAACCAGATATCTTTGCGCCGATGGTTGCTGGGCAAGCGAGTGCATCACCCACTATCTTTCCAAGGGTTGGGTCTGAAACATCAAGTTCTTCCATCATGCCTTGATATTCTGAAATGGCAGCGCCAAAGGCTAACCAATCTTGTTTTTTTGCGAAAACGATTGCGTCATCGGCAGCTTGGCCCATCCGCTGGTAAAGAACTTCAAACGCTGTCTCTCTCCCAACCATAGATCGCGCAACCTTGGCAAGCACGACCGGTGTTGGAGTTTTATAGCCACTATGACACAGGCTTAGAATCGGAGGTGTAGGTAGTTGGGTTATCTCCGCCGATATTTCTCCCGCCGGAACTTTGTCTAACAATTCAGTTGGAAGCTTATAGGCAAGCATGCCGCCAAAGATGCTCGCCGCTAAATCTGCACCACTCCCGCGTCCTTCGTTTCGTCTAACAATAGTTAGTGCCTTGGTGTACAGTGATTGCCCCAAATCGTCGCCTACCATTGTAGCCAGAGCCCCTAAGCTAGCGATCGTCACGGCAGCCGAAGATCCCAAACCCAAGGAAGGGTCGATCTTAGATGAGATGGTTAGACGCACCCCATGTTTTAAACGGTTACTAAAAAACTCAACGGCACTGAGAATGAAACGATATCTGCCACCCTTAGAAACAAACTCAAGTGGCAACGTCATGGGTGGAGCTATGTCTGAAACGATTTCCACTCGTCTTTCGGTCAAAGGTAACGCCTCGACGGTGATCCTTTGGTCTATTGCACAAACGATAGAAGGGTATCCGTAAACGACGGCATGTTCACCTGTGATCATGATCGAACCAGGGGCAGAAACCCGGATGGTGGTGTAGCTCATGGAGCTGCGCCATGCGCTGCCCCTAAAGCGCAAACCCTTAGCGGCGCCCAACAGAGGTTTCCATGATCAGTCATAAGCGCGTTCATGGCATCTTCATCCTCCATGTAGACTAAAACCATCCCCCCTTTCTCTCCTTTTATTGATCCGGCACCGCAAACCTTTGCGGCGCCCCCAGTTCTTTCCACAGCATTCACAAAGTTTTGCGTCGCAGATGGTACCACTCCTATTCGAACCAAAAGACGGTGATTGTGACGCAATGTCCTTATCGGGCTCACGCTTGCTTCAAGATTTGACTGCAGGGTGTTGGTGCAATCGTTGAACTCTTGCCACAATGCCACGTCTTTTTCGTGAAAGCGGCGCACCGCCTCTACGCATTCTCCCGTGGCGCTCGCAGGTGTTCCATGGAAAACCCAGTACCAGCCATCACCTGTCCACAATGCGTGGTGCTGCGGAATGTTCGGGCGACTCACCCGATCGCCATCCACCCTAATCACCCCGCCGTAAACGACGGTGGCGGCATCAACAGCGCTACCGTGTCCATGTTGCAGCCGCTCACAAAAACGAATTCGCTCAACGCGCTCTTGGGGCGATACAATTTCATTGAACAGGCTTTCGTAAAGGGCGAATATTGCCGCGATTATCGCCGCCGACGAACCCATCCCCGCCCCCAATGGCAATGATGAGCGGCTTCTCAGTGTTCCCGAAATAGGTATTTGATGGTTTTTACGAACTTTGGGCTTCGACAATTGTTGCAGGATCAATGTCACAGCATACATTGCCAATTCGTCGGGTCGCTGTAGAATGTTTTGAACCGGCAACTCGCCGGCCACAAACTGCTCAAACCGGCGATCAAGTCTCTGTTTGAATTCATCCAGCATTGCAAATGGATAAAACTCACCAGATGAAACTTGCTTGAAAGCAGTGAACAGTCCACTACAATCGCGGATTGGGTTCAACCACACTTCAGTGTAGCGAGCAATCGATACCGCGAGTACCGGAGCTCCGAACACCACCGAGTGGTCTCCTGACAAGATTACTTTGCCAGGAGCATGTGCTCGGGGAGTGTTAATTGAAAGCATTGACGTAATGACGTTTGTGTTCATCAATCTTCGCCAATCTATACTGACCCTTGGCCAACCGGGGCATTTCAACACTGCTCCCATCTTGTGGGTCGGGCACTTCTCTAAGAGCAAGATAGGTATCATAGCTGACTGCGGTACGCTCCGCTAAGAGTGCCTTATGTCGGGCCGTCAATAGATGATCCGCGTAACCGGGCTGTACCTCGCCGGCGAAGAATTCCGCAACTGCACCCGAGCCATAACTGTAAAGACCGATTGGTCTACCCGTCAGATCAATTTCTGTGTTTTCCAAGGCTGATGCCAACCCCATATAGAGCGACGCAGCATAACAATTCCCGACTTCGCGATTATAGACCATGCCAGCCTTGCATCGGTCTAGATTTGGATCGCCATTAGCCAATTTGGCAAGATGGCGGTGGCCTTTTTCACCCATTCGCGAAAATGGTAGATGGTAACAGAATTGGACAAACTCCTCGTAAGCTCTACCCCCGTTGTCTTGGTAATCGTTCCAACACTGTTTAAGTGCGTTGAGATAGCGAAGAGTTGAAAACTTACCATCGACCAAAGGTGTCTTACGATAGTTTGGCCTCCAGAAGTCCATTATATCTTCTGTAAAACAACCAGCTATCGGGTCGATTGCTAGAAGTTTTGGGTCAGCAGATACGAGCATGGCCACCGCACCACACCCCTGGGTTGCTTCTGCTGAACTGTTCAAATCATAGCGCGATACATCAGAGGCAACCACCAATACTTTTTTTTCGGGCTGCCTCGTCACATACGCACACGCCATTTGAAGTCCCGCCGTTGCCGAATAGCATGCTTGTTTGAGCTCAACAGTTCTGCAATTTGGAGGTAAATTCAATAGTCTATGAACGTAAATCCCTGCAGATTTTGACTGATCAATTCCAGTTTCGGTTGCAAAGAGAAGTGTGTCGATCCCGTCGACGCCTTCGGCATCAAGTATTGGACGGGCTGCTTCAGCCGCCAGAGTAACAACGTCCTCATCGAAGCCTGTCAAGGCTATCTTTTTTTGCCCAAGACCAACTTTAAACTTATCAGGATGGATTCCATGACGTTCGGCCAACGTTTCTAGTCCAAGATAGGACCCAGGCACAAAAAAACTCAGAGCAGCTATTCCCACCTTCACATTTGTTGCTTGGCTGGTCATTTTAGAAACCTCCCGTTTTTCTTTAAGTCAGCACAATCCGCACAACCAAGTAAAAACATCGCAGTACGAAATTCGCGTTTTAGTTGCTCGATCTTATCAATCACTGCATCGCGCGATATCTGAGCGGCTGAAAGAAATGGTGCCGCGAGACCGCACAAATCAGCCCCTAAAATGATAGATTTTGCTATGTCGATGCCTGAGCGAATTCCACCACTGGCTATCAGCGTTGTTTTCTGCTGACTGCTCTTCAGGATTGGCCGTGCGGCACGTAGAGCCTCAATCGTTGTTAAACCCCAATCTTGAAATACCAAGCCGAGGTCGTCTGATTCCGATGCCCTGCGATGGTACTCAATCCTGCTCCAGGAAGTTCCTCCTCGCCCGGCGACGTCAAAATGACGAATACCAGCGTCAAGTCCCAACCTGATATCGGGGGCAGAAAGGCCAGAACCAACCTCTTTTAGCAATACAGGTACCGGCAAGTCTGGAACCAGTTCAGCGATTGCCGCTCCAAGACCAGAAAAATCCCTGTCGCCTTCGGGTTGCACCGCTTCTTGTAAGGGGTTCAAGTGAAGATAAAGCCCGTCTGCACCTAAGACCTCAACCGCTTCGGTACACTCTTCAAGGCCAATACCGGTATTCAGTTGAACGGCACCCATATTTGAAATCAGAACAGTTTTGGGTGCAAACTCGCGTAGTTCAAAACTTGATCGAGCATGATTGTTGGTAAACATTACGCGCTGAGAGCCGACTGCCATCGCTACCTCTGTAGCTTCTGCTGCTTCAGCTAGGTTCTTGTTAATTGTTCTTAAATTTTCCCCCTCCCCTCCAGTCATCGAAGAAATGAGAAGCGGAAAGCTAAGCCTCTTACCGAGGAACCCCACCTGCGTTTGGATGTCATCCAGATTAAGTTCAGGCATTGCTCGATGACATAAACGCAAGCTGCTAAAGTCGCCTGTATGGCGCTCGACACCCGTATCTTTAGCAATAATACTTAAATGGTCGTGCTTACGGCCAGAGACACTACGATCTGGGAGATGATCAGTCATGCGCGCTCCATCTTGATGTGTGCTCGCATTAACTCGCCAGGGTTGGTTTGGGCTGCCATCAGCGATAGTTCGCCACAAAGAACGGTTGCAGCGCAAACACAGGCAAGCCTGCGAGCATTGTCACCGGGTATTCTTTCTTCGCGGCAACCGATACGTTTTAGGTGAGCTTCGACTTGTGGGTTGCTTTTGCCATTGCCTACAGATCCAACGATCAGATTGGGCAGTGTGCAAGAAAAGTAGAGCGCTTCATTTCGAGCCTCGCAATGAACAATCCCCTGGCTACCCTCGACGATATTTGCCGCGTCCTGACCGGTTGCCAGGTAGAAAGCCAAAAGCATGTTTGCAAAATGAGCGTTGGCACTGCGCAACGATCCTGCAACGGTCCCTCCAATCAGGTTCTTTTCTACATTGAGCCGAACCATCTTTTCAGGTGTTGTACGCAACATACGAACGACGATTTCTCGAGGAATTTCGATCTCGGAAATTACGTATTTTCCGCGGCCAAGAATACCGTTCACGGCAGAGTTTTTCTTGTCGCAACAGTAGTTTCCAGAAATACTTGCATAGTCGAGCTCTGGGTATTGTTGTAGAATCCATTCAATTGCTGCATCGGCTGCTTTCGTAACCATGTTGTGGCCGGAAGCATCTCCGGTAATACACTCCATTCGAATATAGATGAGGTTCCCTATTATCTGGCGGTTCATTGAAAGCAGCTGAACAAAACGTCCAGTTTTTTTGATAACTTCTGAAATCTCTTCCTTACGCTCAGAAAGTGCCTGCCAAGTTAATTGAGCAGCTGCTCCGTTTTGGGCCCTCAGCATGATCGATCGCGACATCCGTTCGTCGACCAATGTGCAACGAATTCCACCCGAACGCTGCGAAACTCGAGCTCCGCGTGCCGTAGAGGGCCAAAGCGGTGCTTCAAAGGTCGCGAGAGGAACACTGATCTGCCCTTCGACATGCTCCCCGGTAATTTCAATCGGACCGACCCATTGAGTCGGGATCGGTGTGAAGGGTTTTGGTTCAGTCGTCCGGTTTTTAGCCATTGTCATATCGCCGTCGCACGTCTCAAAATTCGTCAAAACCTTCTCCCTTGCGTATGATGCCGTTGGTATGTCGGTAAGTATGAAAACACATTTAGGTTCATGATGTTGATCAGATTTACTCACCTCCAATTTTCGATTTTCTTCTATAAATGTTCAGATCGTGAGTTACGCTTTTCCCAACTAGAACCTACGGAGCCGCCAAAGGTCACATTCGTGTTTGGGCTCGTTTGCTATGTACGATCTCATTAAAACCAGCGGCTGGCACTTCTGTCAGCATGATCGATTGGTAATGTAACTCGCGATAGCGTTGAGTGTTTCTGCTCTAGCTCCAAACGGCGCCAGAAGGCCTTCGGCGTCAACCAAAAGTCGATTGAGTTCTCTGCGAGACCTTTTGATCCCCCAAAGTCCAACAAGTGTTGCCTTTCCCGCTTTCTTGTCCTTGCCTGTCGCCTTGCCCAACTCTTTCGGACTTGCAACGATATCCAGAAGATCATCTACTATCTGAAACGCTATTCCGATTGTCTCTCCGAACTGGGTCAATCGACTAATATCGTCATCTGTTGCGTTCGCCAAAATAGCACCAGTTCGACAGGCGTATCGCAGCAGCGAACCGGTCTTCATAGCTTGAAACTCGCGAATCTCGACTTCCGTCTTATCGCTATACTCTGCTTGAAGGTCGAGCATCTGCCCACCCACCATACCATTGCTACCAGCCGCTTTTGAAAGCTCCCGAGAAACACGTAGACGTACGGCGGCATCCGGATGAACAGCTTCGTCAGCGATAATATCAAACGCGAGCGTCAGGAGCGCATCACCTGCTAAGATTGCAGTTGCCTCATCGTAAACTCTGTGAACGGTCGGCCGTCCTCTGCGCAAATCATCATCGTCCATCGCCGGTAGATCGTCATGCACAAGGGAATAACAATGAATGAGCTCCAGTGCGCAAGCTGCGTCCAGTACGCCTTTATCCACGCGGCCCAAAAGTGCTGTACACTCCAAGATCAATAAAGGCCTTAGTCTCTTACCACCATTCAGGACGCCGTATCGCATCGCGGCCAATAGTCTCGGTGGGCGTTTTATCCAATTAGTAAGATCAGATCCTCTCAGAAGGTCATCTAGTCTCACTTCAATGCGCTCGGTTTGCATCGCTAAATGTGTTTTAAGATCAAGTGTCATGCCTCACCCCGGAACACTTAGGTCAATGTGTGACATTCAGTGTTTTACCAAAACAGGTATTCTAAACGTCACAGATCGAAACTTAAGCATGCTAATTTGTTTCCTTTATCGATCTGTCGATTACTTCATCTGGTTTATTGCTTCGATAGAGAAACAAGAAGAGAGTTCCCTGCTACCAAAATCAGTGTTGGGTCTTGGCTCTGTGAACATCCCATATATCGACCAGCCATTATCCTCCAAACGGCTACCCATTAGCTTCAAAAAGTCCTTACGATCGATAACACCTAAATTCTTCATCGCGATAACCCTCAACGCTCACTCAGGTGTAAATAGAGTGAAGCCAGCCCGTGATGGAAGCTTTTTAGATCCACCGTTTTATAAAAGAGATACTCACTATACATTCGCTGACTTCTCTTGATTCAGCATCAAAAGCCAAGTCATACATCGTACTTATTTATTGACTTACACAGTTTAAAAAACAAATGTCTAGCCTTCAGAAAGATTCAAATCTTATTGATGCACGTAAGGACTATTATTTGCACAAATAGTAATGTTCGCGTTGAAGGTTGAGTCGGGGTCGATCCCCGCTGAGTGCAGAATTGGAGAGGTAAGACGAGTTTGTGATTTTGGCGGATTCTGCAGGGCTACCCAATCAGCGATCTAGTTTTCGTTTAGCCAACGATGGGTATAGACATTGCATGAAAGTGTCTGCCAGAGGGCTCTTCAGGTTTTGGAGACTAGGGTCAGGAATCATAACCAGTAGATGACGGTTGCCGCGAGTGCGATGGCTGAGAGGAAGACTTTGGGACAACGGTCATAGCGTGTCGCCACACGCCTCCAATCCTTGAGTCTGCCAAACATGATCTTGATGTGGTTTCTCCGCTTGTATCTGCGCTTGTCGTACTTGACCGGCGTCTTGCGTTGCTTTCGCCCGGGGATGCAGGCACGTATCCCTTTGTCTTTCAGCGCGCCTCGGAACTAATCGGCGTCATAACCGCGATCACCGAGCAGCCAGTCTACCTTTGGGATACTACTGAGCAAAGCCCGAGCTCCGATGTAATTACTGACTTGCCCGGCGGTAACGAACAGGTTGAGCGGGCGCCCTTGGCTATCATAGATGGCATGCAGCTTTGTATTCATGCCACCTTTGGTTCTACCGATCAGGCGGTCACGCCCCCTTTCTTAGCGGCCATACTGGTCGCAGTGCGGTGTGCTTTTATATAGGTCGCGTCAATCAAAACTGTCTTCTCTTCGCCGTGCTCGGCGGCCAGACCAGCCATGATCCGTGCGAAGATGCCTTTCTTGCTCCAACGCTTCCATCGGCGGTAAAGCGTCTTGTGAGACCCGTAGTCGCCAGGGGTATCTCACCAGCGCAAGCCATTGCGATTGATGAGGATAATCCCACTCAACGCCCATTTGTAATCAACCCGGGACTTGCTGTGCGACTTCGGAAAAAATGGGACGAGCTTGGCCATCTGCTCGTCGGTTAGCCAATAAAGATCGCTCATGTCATCGCTCCGTTTTGGGAGCCGTGAATTATTTAGCGCACCGAGATTCAATGCATCCTGACCCTAGATGCCGCAATCATGTCGATAGCGTTCAGTCTCCTGCCCAAACGTCTTTCCCCGGAGTTTCAGTTTATGCTTCTTGATCCGGTTCCCGCACGGGGTCCAAGATGAGGACAAGGCGGGTTTCTCCACTGCCTTCGATAGGTGGCGAGCGATGTAGCAGTCCAGACGGTGGTTGTCCGGCCCAAAGCGTTCCGCGAAGTAGAAATGGTGACCCGGTTGGCACAGTGAAGACGCGTTTAGGTTCCCTCCCATCCGTAGAGATACCGTATTGCGTCCCGATGCCCCGATAGGTGCACACGAGCTGCGCAGTTGTGGCGTCGATGTGGAATTCGCGGCAGGCATCGGTTTTCACAGTTTCCAACCGTAACCGAAGGTGTTTGGCGGACATCAGACCCGAAAAAGTGCCGGCCAAAAGGGCGATGTCATCCTGCAACCACTCCCTTTCCTTGCCGTCAGGCAAACCAGATGCATCACAGATATGTCTGATAGTTTTCGCCACTGCATTTTGAGGCAAATTAACCTGAGCACGTGGCAAAGCATCCGGGTCAAGAAGATCAAGCCAGCTTTGTACACTTGGCGGGGTTTGTCTGCGCCAGATAGCTGCAGCACATCCCGGTTTCAACAAAACGCTCAGGTTGGTGGGATTGTCGGCAACACCTACACCTACCGCCGCGTTTCTTACGGTCTTTCGAATGTATTCCATGCCGCCACGCCCGTCGGTTAAGGTTGCAAATGAACCCGATTGCAATGTTAACACACTCGACGCGTCCGTTGCACTAACTTCAATAAGCGAAAGCTGCGGGTACAAATGTCCGGAAGGTCCTCATCTGACGCTCAAATCTAACGGCAGCTTTGGGCTGGACCTGCCGATTGCACACGCAGCATCCAGATGGCTCGGCGATGGCGGTTATGGGCTCAAACTGCCAGTTGAGTCATGTCGCAGAAAATGACGAGGGCGAGCACACGTTTGTTTTGCAGTCTCGATAATAAGCTGTGTGAACGGTAGAACTAGCCTCTGCTGGCGGTGCGCAGCACCTTACGAATGTAAGAGTTTGCAGACCGAAAATGTGATGGACCAGACGCCTCGGCAAACCGACCAAGAGACCATTTACCGGTCCATGGGTGCACACCACTGGAGTAAAGCGTGACATCGTCTTGAGCCTCGATAAATCGACGCAGTTTATCGCAGGCGGACTCGAATTCCGAGAGCAGGCCCGCCCAAGGTGTCTCGTTGCCTCTCGCATACAGTGACGCGTTGTATTCTTTGAGTTGGTTCCATTTGTAGCCCCTGGCTGGCACATGAACCTCGCGTCCCGCAACGCCGTCTTCGTACCAAACGTGGAACATGCCCATCCAATGGGTGCGGTGAGCGATGACACCTTTGATCGTGGTTTGGTCTTCAGGGGTCGACAAACAGGAACGCGCTTCATCGACGCCATCGAGCGTTTTGCGTAGCTTTGCCAAGTCCTTATCGAAGGCGGCAAGCAAATCAGTCTTGTTCGTTGCTGCGGGCATTGCTTAGCACTACACTATTCAACGGGTGGGTTTCTTGATTTGGGTCAATGGCACTTGGTTTTGCCTAACGAAGCGGCAGTGACCCTTTGGGTGGATGCCGCGAGAGTCCGCTCTCCCGTCATTTGCCACCTCGTTTGAATGTCTGGAATGTGCGGTTCGCGACGTACTGCACCTGCAAAGGACCGAAGCCTTGTCGATGGCAACTCAGGGCTCAAACTCCCAATTGGGCTGATAATAAAGAACGGCTGCAGTGAGCCCATGACCCCCGGATTCTGCGCGATACACAAACAAGGGCAAAGCGCTGAAAGCCGAAATCCAATGCAGCTCTTAGCTGGCTTGCGGTATTCGGTCTATACTCTGCATTCGTAGCCTGCATAGCGGTCATTCGCGGAGACAGCAGAAGAAAGGGTTGCTACGTTGGGGTTCGGTAGGTTGAGTGCGAAAGCCCTGGCTTCAGAAGTGGCCACGTCGGGCGGTATTGAGTTTGCGAACATGAATCCCGAAGGTCAACTCACGCGCAGAGTCCGTCGGTTTCGCCAGTATACCCCAATTTTGTAATCGGAACCTGAGACAGTCTTAGGTTTACAGGATCAACCCGATGCTTAGCGACGGAACCGTATCAGGAAAGTGTCTGTGTTTTAACTACCGTTGATTGCTTACGACTTCACCTCTCAAATGATTTCTTCTGAAAAAACCGATGCAAGACTAAGTCGGTAAGATTACGCCAACTGCTTTAACCGGGGCATCAAATCCAAAAGTTCCCTTGTGTACGGATGCTCTGGAGTTGCGAACAACGAGGCCGTTTCCTGCACCTCAACCAGCTTTCCCTGGCGCATCACGCCGACCCGGTCACACATCTGACGTACGACCGGAAGATCGTGACTGATGAAGAGCATTGTCAAGCCGAGGTGATCCTGCAGATCTTTGAGGATGTTCAGGATTTGCGCCTGAATCGAGACGTCCAGCGCACTTGTTGGTTCGTCGCAGATCAAAAACCGCGGCTGCGTTGCAAGTGCGCGGGCGATGCATATACGTTGGCGCTGCCCCCCAGAGAACTCATGGGGGTATTTGCGCCACGCGTCCTTTGCCAAACCAACCCAGTCCAATAACTCGCGTACGCGCGGGCCGATTTGGGCCTTTGGAAGAATTTGGTGGTGATGGATCGGCTCGGCTACAAGATCCCCGACCCTCATACGGGGATTGAGGCTTGAAAACGGATCCTGAAAGATCATTTGAATCTGCCGGCGATAGGCTTGCAGAGCATCCGTGCCCATCGCCGTAACGTCCTCGCCATCAAAGATCACGCGACCACTATCCAACGGGTAGAGCGTGCCGATCATCCGCGCGACAGTGGATTTCCCGGACCCGCTTTCGCCGACTAGGCCAAAAACCTCGCCGTCGCGAATATCGAAACTCACCTGATCGACGGCTGTGAAATACTGACGTTGCGACGGCAGCAGCCCGCCTTTCTGCAAGAAGGTCTTGGTGATGTTCTCGACTTCCAGCAGCTTGCCAGTTTTGGACAAATCGGTCTTGTCCCAATGCGCCGCTAGATCGTCGATCTTGAAGGTTCTTTCACGTTCACCATAGCTGACCATTGGGAAGCGTTCGACCTTGGTATGCGGGCGCGGCACGGCGGCGATCAGGGATTTGGTATAGTCATGCGTGGGCGCACCGAGGATTTGATCGGTGGTTCCGCTTTCGACGACGTGGCCGGAATACATCACGGTGACCGTATCAGTGGTGTCGGCAATTACGCCCATGTCATGCGTCACAAGGATGACGCCGACCTGGCGCTCTTTGGCAAGCTCTTTGATCAGATCCAGCACCTGCGCCTGAACGGATACGTCCAGCGCCGTGGTGGGCTCATCTGCAATCAGCACACTGGGTTCGGTACACAGGGCCAACGCGATCACGACCCTTTGGCGCATCCCGCCGGAAAACTGGTGGGGGTACTGATTGAACCGATCTGCCGGGTCCGGAATCGATACCCGGTCCAACAGCGCAATGGCGCGTTTCTTCGCCTCTGACGCAGCCAGGCCAAGGTGCAACTGGATCGTCTCGACCAACTGCTCACCGACAGTAAACAGCGGGTTCAGTGAGGTCAGCGGGTCCTGAAAGATCATCCCGATCTCTTTGCCACGAATCCTGCGCTTGTCCTCGGCGTCCAGTTCGTCGATGCGGCGGCCGTTCAGCCAAACCTCCCCCTCGGACACATGGGCCGGGGGGTCCAGCAGGCCGATCACGGCATTGCCGGTCATAGACTTACCCGCGCCGCTTTCCCCAACAACCCCCCGGATTTCACCGGGGTGCAGGTCATAGGTCACATGTTCCACTGGCTTGAAGATGCCGTGGCGGGTGGGGATTTCTACCGTCAGATTGCGGATCGACAAAACGGGATCGGTCATTTCAGCCTCGGGTTCAGAACATCGCGCAGCCAGTCGCCCAGCAGGTTCACACTCAGCGCCAGCGCCAGCAGGGTGCAGGCTGGGAAGAACAGAATCCACCATTCGCCCGAGAACAGGAAGCCCTGACCGATGCGGATGAGTGTCCCCAGCGAGGGCTGTGTCGGCGGCGCGCCAACACCCAGAAAGCTAAGCGTCGCCTCAGCAATGATCGCTAGCGCCAGCGAGATGGTGGCAATCACCAGCACCGGCGACAGCACATTGGGCAGGATGTGGCGCAGCATGATGGTCAGCGGGCTTTGCCCGATAATGCGCGCGGCGGCGACGTAATCCTTGTTCTTCTCGACCAGCGTTGCACCCCGGACAACCCGGGCGAACTGCACCCAGTCAGACAGACCGATGGCAAGGATCAGCACCCAGATCGCCATCTGGTCACGGTACTCAATGGGCGTGATACCCTTGGCAATGCCAAAGATCAGCATCGCCAGAAGGATCGACGGGAAGGTCAGCTGTATATCCGCCGTGCGCATGATGATGGTTTCGGTCCAGCCGCCAAAATAGCCAGACAGAAGGCCCAGAATGATTCCTAGAACCATGGCAAACAGAACGGCTGCCACGCCTACAAACAGCGAAATCCGCATCCCGTAGAGGATCGTGGAAAACACGTCTCGCCCCTGATCGTCAGTGCCCATCAGGAAGCTTTCTCCGGTAAAGGCATTGGGCTCCATCGGTGGGGTGAAGCCGTTCATCAGATCGAGGCTGGAGGGATCAAAAGGGTTCGTCGGCGCAATCAGCGGTGCCAGGATGGTGGCGAGAATCAAAACCAACGCTACCGTGGCCGAGACCATAGCCACTGGCGACCGGCGAAAGGCGTAGAACTGGTCGCTGTCCAGAATGCGTCTTACACGGTTCATGCGCTGACCCTCAGGCGCGGGTCGATAAAGGCATAGAGGATGTCGACCGCAAGGTTGATGGTGACGAAGATGACCGAAATCATCATCAGGTAAGCTGCCATAACAGGAATATCCACGAACTGGATTGCGTTGATGAACAGAAGGCCAAGGCCCGGCCACTGGAACACCGTCTCGGTGATGATGGCGAAGGCGATGATAGCCCCCAGTTGCAGACCGATAATGGTGATGACGGGGACCATGGTGTTTTTCAGCGCATGGCGGAAGTTGATGGTTCGGTCACTTAGACCGCGGGCGCGGGCAAAGCGGATATAGTCTTGCCGCAGTACCTCCAGCATCTCAGAACGCACCAGCCGCATGATCAGGGTCATTTGGTACAGCCCCAGCGTGATCGAGGGTAGGATCAAGGCTTTAAGCCCGCTGGCCGTCAGGAAACCGGTGTTCCACCAACCCAGATCCACGACCTCACCCCGCCCGAAACTGGGCAGCCATCCCAGTTCGACCGAGAAGATGTAGATCAACAGAATGCCGATCAGGAACGTCGGCAGGGACACCCCGATCAGCGAGGCCGACATGATGAAGTTCGCCGCGAACCCGCCCCTTCGGATGGCTGTGAAAACGCCCAGAGCGATGCCCAGCACAATGGCGAACACAGCCGACACCATCGCCAATTCCAGCGTGGCGGGGGCACGTTCGGCCAGAATCTCGGCCACCGGACGTCCCTGACGGAAGCTGACACCGAAATTGCCCTGCACTGCCTCTTGCAGGAATTTCACATATTGTACCGGGAACGGTTGATCGAGGCCCAGCTGGCCGCGCAGACGTTCCACGTCTTCCATGGTCCGTTCCTGCCCCAACATGTTGTCGATCGGGTCACCGACAAAGCGGAACATGGAAAAGGCGACAAGGCCAACGACGAACAGAACCAGCGCCGATTGGGCCACGCGCCTGATGATGTATGACAGCATTTAGTTGACCGACACCCAGCGCAGAAGGAAGAAATTGTCGGGCCGTTGTGTCAACTCGATATTGCTGCGTGCACCCCAGACCAGCGGCTGAACGTAAAGGGGCACATAAGCCACCTCGTCTTGCAGGATACCTGCGACCTCATCCAGCATCGCCTGACGTTTGGCCTCATCAATCTCGGACTGGATCATCGGCAACAATTCATCCACGCGCGCGTTGGAATATCCGCCGAAATTCCACGAGCCCAGCTTCTTTTCCTCATTGGGGGTCGAAGCGAGAAAGCGCACGGGATGTTCAGCGTCAAACGTTCCGGGCGACCAACCCAGCAGATACATATCGAAGTTATCGGCCCGCAGTTCCGGCCAGTAGTTCTGTACCGGCATTGCATCCAGTGTCACGTTCAATCCGGCCTGCGTCAGCATGGCGGTGATCGCCTGGCAGACGGCTTCGTCGTTCAGATAGCGATTGTTCGAACACTTGAAGCTGACCTCTGCCCCTTCCGCCCCGGCCTCGGCCAGCAGCGCCTTGGCCCCGTCGGGGTCGTAGGCGTAAGGGTCTGCACTGGCTGCCGAATAGCCGCGCATCGCTGGGCTGACCAACTGGCTGGCCACTTCGGCATTGCCGCGCATGATGGTTTGCAGGATGGCCGGAACGTTGACTGCCTTGGCCACCGCCTTGCGGGTTCGCGGATCACGGAACACGTCGGAACCACCCTGACCGGCCTCGCTTGCGCCTTCTTTCAGGTCAAAGCCCAGCATGATGACACGCGCTTCAATCCCCTGAATGACTTTTACATCTGAATTGCCTTGCAGCCGGGCCACGTCCTGGATGGGGACCGGGTTGATGAAATCCACATCACCGGACAACAACGCCGCCAGCGCGGTTGCCGGGTTTTGAATCGGAACCAGTTCGGCACGGGTCAGGTTGTGCTCTGCCTCATCCCACCAGTTGTCGAAAGGCTCTAACACTGTGCGCAAACCCGGCTCGCGCGCGGTGACGCGGAACGCTCCGGTACCATTTGCATTAAGGGTGGCGTAGTTTCCCGCCTCTTTGTCAGGAAGCGCGGCCTCATTTGCCTCGGCCCAGCCGCTGTCCATGATCATCCAGTTGGCAATGCTGTCCGGGAAGATCGGATTCGGCGCGGTGGTCATCACATCGACGGTATAGTCGTCAACCTTCACCACCTCGCTGACCGGAGCAAACCAGCTGCGCGTGTCAGAGCTTTCGTCCGAGGCCCGCTGATACGAAAAGATCACGTCATCAGCATTGAATTCGGCCCCGTCGTGAAACGTCACAGCTTCGCGCAGTTTGAATCGCCAGCCTGCACCGCCATCAATGGTCTCCCAACTGGTGGCCAGTGCCGGTTCGATGGTCATATCCTTGCCCCGACGGACAAGCCCTTCGTAGATGTTGTTCAGAAACCCCAGAACAGGGGCAGAATTGACCGCATGCGGGTCCATCGTTTGCGGGTCAGTTGTGACGGCAAATGTGAACTCTTCTGCTGCGACGGGTAGGGCAAGCGCGCTCAACAACGCGGCAGTGGTCAGACGTTTCATGATAGCTCCCACTTTTTGGTGCCAGGCCCCGCAGGCCAGGGCCTGGCGACTCGGGTTAGTTCAGACCGAAATGCTTGACCATTGGCTGATCCTCGGGATCAACATTGATGTCCAGATTTTCGGCCATGCCCCAGTTCAGCACCTGATGGTGGATCGGGATGTACAGCTGTTCGTCCTGTACCACACGCCAGATCTCGGCGATGGCTTGATCGCGGGCAATCAGGTCTGTGTTCGAGGCCAGCGATTTGATCTTGGCATCCAGGTCATCATTGTCGAAGCCGGTGCCGTTCCAAGTGCCGATATCGCTTTCGCGGCCATGAACCAGGAAGTTGAAGATGTATTCCGAATCATAGGTCGGAACACCCCAGCCCAGCATGTAGAAATCGGTCTTGCCATCTGTGATCAGCGGGAAATGCTGCGCCTTGGGCTTGGCATCCAGGTTCACCGTAATACCGATCTGACCCAGCATCCCGACCGCGGCCTGACAGATGCCTTCGTCGTTGATGTAGCGGTCATTGGGGCAATCCAGCCGGATCGAGAAACCGTCAGGATAGCCCGCCTCGGCCAACAAAGCTTTCGCGCCTTCAACATCCGTGCTGCTTTCACCGTCCATCTCGACCGTCCAGCCGTTGACGAAGGGTGGTGCGATCATCCCGGCAGGTTGCGACTGCCCGCGCATGACCACCTGTTTGATGGCATCCCGGTTGATCGCCTGCGACATCGCCTGACGCACGCGCACATCGGCAAGCGGGTTCTTGCCATCGACGTTATCGGCTTCGATATCGTCCCCACCCTGGTTCATGCCAAAAAAGATTACCCGGTTCTGCGGCGCTTGTTTGACGACCAGCCCATCCACGGCATTCACCCGGTCCAGATCCTGCACCGGCATATCCTGAAGGAAATTCACCTCACCCGACAGCATCGCAGCAACGCGGGTGGCATCGTTCTGGATCGGTGTATAGATGATTTCGCTGATCGCCATCGGGAACTGATCACGACCCCAATAATCCTCGTTCCGCTCCATCACAGTTTTCACGTCGGGCTCACGGCTAACCAGTTTGTAGGGGCCGGTGCCGTTCACATTAGTCGTCGCAAAGGTGATCTCGCCACCCTCAAAATCCTGAACGTCAACTGCGTTGTTCACCTCGGTCCAGACTTTGTCCATGATGAACAGATCCGTCAGGTTCGCCGGCAGGATCGGGTTCGGACCATCGGTTACGATCTCGACCGTATGGTCATCGACCGCGCGCACCTCGACGATCGAATTGATCAGCTCTTTCATGTCCGAGTTCGGCTGTTTAGCGCGATTGATGCTGAAAACCACGTCTTCCGCAGTGAAATCGGCGCCGTCATGGAACTTCACACCTTGACGCAGATTGAACACCCAGACATTCGGATCACTCTCGTTGGGAGCCCAATCCGTGGCCAGTGCGGGTTCGAAGGCGCCGGACGTATCGCGGATAATCAGAGGTTCATACATCTGGTGGCGCACGGTATGCGTTGGCCCTTCGTTTTGCGAATGCGGGTCAAGCGTCAAAGCATCCCCCGAGCGCGCCCAACGCAAGGTTTCTGCATTGGCCAACGACGTCGTAGTCATCAACAGCGCAAGCGCGAGCATTTGTTTTTTCATTATTTTCTCCCATATTGCAGTCGTTTAGCTGCATTGAGTTCACGATACTTTGCCGCAAAATTCTGTGAACGGTATGGTTGTTGATAGCATACCAACTGTGAATGCATGTCAATCATTCAACGGGTTGCCTAGTTGTCAAACGCAAGCGACCCGGGACTTTTAGAGAACAGCAACTCTCCCCAAAACAGCGCTTCAAGAACCTATTACTCTAGCGAACCCAAAACACACCACAAAAATCATGCTTCCCGTACCGATAAATAAATCTACGTAGCTTCGAGGAGAACCGCGATTCTCAGAATCTAGATAAGTGTCCGCACTATAAGCGATTCCCACACTGCCTTATACTCGCAGCGAGATTTTGCAATCCTCCCAAGGCGTTTTAGTCTTGCAAAGCTCACAAAGCGGTTGTTCGAGCAGAACACACCAACGGCAGATTGGTCCGCTCATCTGCCTTAGGTCGCTGGTACTACTAATGTCCGGTTTGCGCCGGGTTCACGACGTGCTCACGAGCGAAGCCTCAAAGTGCAATGAAGGTCTGGTAAGGGCTTTTACTTCCAGTGGAGGCAAGTCGCGGAGAACGGTGGTAGAGAGCCCAAACTGCACACAGTTTGCGGCGCAGCTGATGTCAGCTTAGCCGATTGCCTTGCAAAATCACCGCATCAGAATCGCGAAGACTTCTTGAGCCAGCGGTGTACCTATGAGCTCTTCTCGACCCATCGCTGATCCAACTTGGATACTGCTCGATATGGAACAAAGTGTACGAAGCACGTGCGTGGCATATCGTTACGTGCTCTGTGTGGCCACCTTGGCAATCTTTGGCGTTGCTCGTGAAGGCTTCGCGCAAGAGATGGCGACATCTGCCATAGTTATTGGCTATGACCTCATAGCGTATCAGTATTGGCTTTCGATCCCAATATGGCCGAAATTTATGGAAGCTCCGTCGAGCACAGCGTGGCGCGGTGTTGATGGGGAATTTGCTTTTGCCGCGTCACGCAACGCCGTAGTTTCCAAACCCGGATCCGCGCGTAAATTTTTTTGGATGGCCGGATTACGACATGTTGAGAGTATTGGACAGGGGATACGTGTTCTACAAAAAGAAATCTTGGAAACAAGAATAGAGCGGCAACAAGCGCTCGCAAATCACCACGAATTCCAAAAAACGAATCTAAGTCAAATAGATAAATGTGCACGACTATTGCAATAGGGAGGCAGCTACGGTGTCGACGGCGAAGAATCTCGGCTATACGATCCGCAAGGGAAAAGGTTTGTTACAGGCCGAACTGGCTGGCATATCCATGCCTACGATGAACTTTATCGAAAACGGTAAAACCAGTCCAAAACTGGAAACATTGGAAGCTATTGCAGAGGCTCATGGCACCAGCGTGCCACATCTGATGGTTTTCAGCTCGACACAACTGTTCCGCATAAGCAGGATTTAAAGGTTAGAGTAGCTCGAAATGTGCGGGACAGGCGCGAATACCTCGGTCTATCGCGGCGCGAGATAGACGAGCGGGCAGGTTTTGTACAGCAGTACATTACGAAGGTTGAAGGCGGAACTCGGCTGTTACTTTTGAAAAACCTCATCCGGATGTCATATGCACTCGAAACTCACCCGACCTGGCTTATCTCAGATGGGTTTGATGTTACTTTTTCGGTGCCAGATGAGATGAGATACCCGGAAACCACTGAAGTTATGAAGATATTCGAAGCACGAAGAGTACACAGAAAACTGTCTATATTTAAGATTGGAACTGCGACCGGCCATGGTCCTGCGATCTGGTATAATATGCTGCGATCCGGAAACATGACGATTGTGGTGTTTTTGAAGATATGCCGCGCGCTATCTTTAGATCCGGAAGATTTGATTGATGCTCGATCTTCAGAACAGGATGAAATCCTGGCTAAAAAGTTCTTCCCGAAAGCCACGCATTAAACATAGATTTTTCCTATCTAAAAATAGAAATCTAGTATTTTCCCTGCGCAGCACCCTGCCGCTAATCTCTTATTGTTGATAACTTTGAGGGACGCACCTTCAGGTTATCTAAAGAGCTTATCCTGGGAGTGTCAGTCGGTGAATGCGTGCTTGGTTTCTACTCTTTTATCTCCGGAACAAGAGCATGAGATAAGTACGGCTAAAACCCGATTTGCGCGGCGAAGTGATTTATTAAAATGGCTGATTTACGGAAAATGAGTCAATATTTAAGATATATTAGATTCTCGCGCTGATGTTTAAGCGACTCCGGTTCATTCCCCTAACTCTGCCCCTGGCGCTTGGTGCAAGTCAGGCTTTATCTGCCCCGCTGATTCAATGTCCGGACTGGCGGCAGTATGTCGTCGAGAAGCCGGGAGCGATGCTGCGGTCTTCTCCGCCAAAGCAATCGTTTGAGGTTGCTGTTGCCAACGGCAAAGCAGTCCAGGCGAAGGCAAAGCCCCTCAAGAGCCCCGCTCAAAACAAACGCACCGAGCCATTCCCTCTGCCGAAAGGCTTTTGGAGCAAGGTAAAACCAGACGCCAAACCTGCGACTGTCGGTAAGACCCCTCCGCCGGGCGCCCCGGACACCATCTCTTCGCAGTGTCGCTATGTTGTCGTGAAAGGCGACACACTTAGCAGGATTGCGGCCAAAAAACTCGGGACCGTAAGGCGCTGGAAAGAAATCGCGCAGGCAAACGGGCTGTCGGGCTCATCCCCTTTGCTCCCGGGACAAGTCCTCCAATTGCCATGTGCGACCGGTGGGAAGGGGCCAGTTCCGATTTCGCCCCTTCCCACTCCACTTCCCATATGGACGGCACGTCCCGGCGAATATGTAAGTGACGTGGTCGAACGCTGGGGCAAGACGGCCGGGTACAAGGTGACACAAGACGGGGTGGATGAGTGGCAGGTGATCGTTCCGATTGTCTTTCAGGGCAGTTTCAAGGATGCGCTGAAGGAACTCATCCGGGGCTTTGAAAGTAGCGGCCGTCCTTTGCCAATCAGCATTTACGCCAACAAGGTCGTCAGGATCGGGAGGCCCATTTGATGCGCACGTTTCCAACACTCATTGCGCTGTTCCTGGCCATCGGCCTTTCTACAGGCTGTGATGCCATCCGGGATGCGGATGGGCTGTCCAGTAGCACCATCAAGCGCACGGCAGATGAACGGGCGCGGCTGAGGGCCGCTCAGCGTGGTCAATTGCACGAAGTTAACCGGCCATTCTACGGAGAAGTGGTCCAGGTAGAACGCGGCTCGCAGAGTGGCAAGCCACTGCCAAAGAACCTGGAAGGCGCACGCAGCATCAAGATTACAACGGGCGGGTCCTCGGCGGACATTAAGACGCTGGCCAACCGGATTTCGCAGCAGGCGAATATGCCCGTGAACATCCGAACCGTTTACACCAGGCCGGATGGTGAGCCCATCAAGATCCCGATCGGCACGACCATGCGGGTGGATCATGAGGGGGCGCTGTCCAAGCTGCTCGACCAGATCGGTGCGCGGATGGATATTGCGTGGTCCTATGACGGCAAGGCCATCACCTTCGATCGGATGATCACAAAGCGCTACAAGCTGTCTCTGCCGACGGGAACGTCAGTCCTGACCAGCAATGTTGGCGGAGTGATAGGCAGTGGCGGAGCAGAGGGCAATCGCAGCGTCACCTTTAGTCGAGGCATTGAGGAACACGATGCCTGGGCGGACCTGAAAGAGCAGTTGACTGCCGTGACACCGCCACCGGCCCAGGTCACTTATGGGGAAACGATGGGTCGGGTATCAGTATTTGGACCACCTTCGGTGCAGGCGCGGGCGGCACAGGTGATCACGGATTTCCAGGAGGTGTATTCGACCCGGATCGGTATCGAGATTGCAGTGTATTTCATTGATACCAGCAAGAGCGATACATTCGCAGTTGGTCTTGAAGGCTCTGGCACGCACGGCGCAATTGCCGGGGCGATTGGTGCGATCACCGGCAATGGTATTGCCACGATCAAAAACGACTTTGGATCCATCAACTTCCAGTCGCTTGCAGAAAACAGTTCCGTAGTCGATTACCGCCTGGCTTCCACCATCGCCCAGTCCGGCACCATAGCACCGATCGCCCTGCCCAGGTCGCAAAACTATGTGAGCAAAACGACATCAACGCCCGATTCAAACGGGAATGTCTCTACCAGCGTTGAAACAGCGACGATCGATACAGGGATCTCGATCCATGCGTTGCCGAGGTTGGTTCAGAGCAACCGTATTCATCTGTCCCTGACGCTGATCCAGAACGACCTGACAGAGTTGGAGAGTTTTGAGTCCGGTGGCAGCACGGTGCAATTGCCGAAGGTGGATCAGCGGATGATCCTCAACGACAACGTACTGGCGCCAGGCGAGACATTGGTGTTTTCCGGCTACGAACAGGACAAGGCCACCCGCTCCAACACTGGTGTGGGCAGGGCGCGGTTCCTCGGGCTGGGCGGACGGACCAGGGGCGGGGTCGACAAGATCCGCATGGTTGTGTTGGTCCGCCCAGCGATTATTCCGGTGGCTGGCTGATGGTCCGGGTGGTGACATATCACGGTCAGGAGGCCATCGCCGGGCTGCGCTGGGAACGGAAGGGAAACCGCCCGTTATGGAAACCCGCTCCGATTGCCGCAACCTGGGCTGATCGGACGGCGCATCTGCCGGACGGAGAGGATCTGATCGGGACGGTCAGCCTGCTGTCCCTGCTGGCGGACAGTTTGCCGGACACCGCAGTGGACGACACAGTGTTGTTGATCTTCGCGGATGCTTCGCAGGATTTGCATTTCGCGGCCGTGATTGTCCGGGGCAAGCCCAAGCTGGCGGAAGAAATGCTGTTCGAGGACCGCGAAAGCTTTCTCGATTACGTGACCCGGGAATGTGACAGCGGTCGGATCAATCGGTTGGCCACAACTCAGGATCTCGTCGATGTGTTGGACACCGATCTCAAGGTTACTCTGTTCGAAGCCCCGACAAACTCCATGGACCCGGTTCGCATCGAAGGAAATCCACGAAAGGAACCGTCGCATCGTCTGTTAATCGCAGGCATTGCCGGTACTGGCGTCGCAGCTGCTGCGGTTTTTGGGAGTATGCTGTGGCTGAGTTCTTCGGAAGCAAATCAGGACGCGGTCCCGAAAGTTGCGGTCATTCTTGACCGAGCTGCCTTCGAACACGGCTGTCTCGAGGCGTTTGCCGAAGGCTGGCCGCGCGCGCCGGGCTGGGACATCGTGCGGGAAGGCTGTGCCACCCCTGAGATGAACGATCCGGCATTGTCCAGAAGTTCAACCGTGGGCGCTGTGGCCTATCGGGAATACAAGTTGCGGGACGGCTATAACGGCGAGATTGCCCGCCGCGCGGCCGAAGCGGTGCATGAGGGCACGGTCGTCGACTTGCATGTGGGGGACAATCGGCTCTTTGCAACCAAGGTAATCGAAGCCCCACTAATGGAAATGGAGTCGGGCGGTGAGGCGCTTTCGCCTGCGGAGCTGCGAGATGCGGCGGCCGAGGTGTTTTTGGGCAGCGCCCGTCTCAGGGTGACGCTGCCGGGTGGCGCAGAGACTCGCGTCCGTATCGAGATGCAGGGCAGTCTTGAAGACGCGCTGTCCACAGCCCACCGCCTGCCGATGACCGGGATCAACCGGCTTTCCCGCACGGGTGAAATCATCACCCTGGACCTGTCCCCTCTGACCCCGCGCTACATGCCGCGTTCATCCTTCGAGAAGGACCCGACCTGATGCGACACCTGTTTATTGCATCCGCACTATGCACGAGCCTGTGCCTCTGCCCGATGGCTGCAGCTGCGCAGAGCTGGGACCGTACACGGCTCAACGACGAGGTTCTGAACTCGGCGGCCAACTATACCAACGTGCTGCGTACATCCCATGCCGAGGTCCGCAGGTATATCAACTGGAGAGGCTGGCGACCCGGAATGAACGCCGAGCAGCAGGAAGCGCGCACCTCCGCGATCCTGACCTCTATCGATGCCAGCGAAACAATCAACGGAACACTTGTTCCAACGCTGACGCCAGCCACCCTCGAAAGCTACGGTGTGCGGTTCCGGTATTGTGATGGCAAACTGCTGAGCTATTTCGGAACGCCCGATTTCAAGCACAACCTGACAGGCGCGCAGATTGCAGAAGCGCCGGTGCTGCAGGCCGAACGGCGGGGCAAACGCTATGCCGGACGCCCTGTCGGCGTCGTGGAAGCGGGGTCGGATGGCATGGTCCTGGCCTTTTCGAACGGACGGCAGATGCGTATCCCCGACTGCCTGGTCAAAGGCGCTTATCCGACCAGCCTGGCCACTGGTACCGTGGCCTATCTCAGTTCGGCCCTGCAGAAGTACGGGGTGGCCCGGACAAGGCGCACACGGGAAAAGCAGAAGGTTGCCTGTCCGGTGGGAGAGGTTGGGCTTGGTCAGACCGAGCGCCGCTATCTGAGAACGGATTACAGTGCACAAGGGAACCAGATCGGCACTCCGTACTACGACGCGTCGGAAGGTGGTGATGGCAACTGGATGGTGACTGCGGACTTCTGCCGTGAACCGGGGACGGTTCGAAAGCGGGATGTACAACCCTGTGATGCGGTGATCAGGGGACCGAACCGGACCATGACGGTACCGGGCAAGGGCAGGGCGGTTTATGACTACTATATCACCGAAGCGCAGGATCCGACCGATTTCACGAAGGTCGTCTGGCTGCCCTCCGATGCGGAAGGAAACTACACCACAAACGTGACAGGCACGCTGTCGCAGCTGTCAAACTGCGACAACCTCGCGCCCACGGCCACGGTCACACCTGTGGTCAGCACAGCAATGGAAACTCAAACGCTCGGCTGTGCTGAACCCTGGACGCATGGTGACCGGGACTACCAGCGCAGTGTGATCAACACCACCTACACCTATTCGGGCATGAAGCCTGGCTGGGAAAATGGCCTGTCGGCCAGCAACGTGAACCTGGTGCGCCGGGGTGACTGGGCCCTGACGGACAACAGCTGCCGCAGATGGGTCTTTTCGTCCACAATGCAGCAAAAGAGCACGGATTGCAGTTGCCGCGGAAAGGTGACGCACCAGCGAGCAGTGACCACCAAGGGGTGGGACTGGCAGACCCGTGCCGACACGATCACCACCACCCATGGGGACTGGAACCGAGTGTCCGGCTCCTGCGAGCCGGCCTGGAAAGTCGAGCGTCAAGGCGGCAGCTGCAACAACAACTCACCCAACAGCGGCAATGATGGCGGACCCGAAGGCCGTGAAGACAATGATGGGGACGGCGTCAATGACGCGCAGGATGGGGATGATAACGATGCCAGCTGGTCGTGATGGCAGCATTGGTTACCATGTGAGTTTTTCCCTCGAACCCACTTGGCCCGAGCAATTTAACCACGGTCACTCACGTTATTTACGGAGGACAAAATGAAGATTTATAAACCCGCACTCACCGTGCTTCTGGCGTTGACACTCACAACTGGCGCGGCCATGGCGGAAAAGCGCAAGACTTACAAGCGCAACAAAATCTTTCAGAACGTGGCTGCAGAGCATGTACAGCCACTGCTCGCCGACACGGCCTGGGTGCTCCACTGGTGGAATGGAAAAAACAAGAAGGGCGGCGGTTATTTAAGCGTTGTCTGGTTCGCCACCAACGGGAACTTGCACGGTTGCATGGTCAGCCCCGGCAACGGCAATCCTTTTCCCATATGGTCCGCCAAATATACCGGTCGCACCATTGATCGCAGGGGCCGCAGCGTGCGCTACCCGCTTATGGAGCGGGTGAAAGAAGGCAAACGCGATTATAAGCTTCTGCGTTACAACGGCGCGACGGGCGATCTTAACAGCTTTTCCGAAAAGGATATCCGCTGGTTGGAATCTCACGGCGGCCACCTGCAGGCACGTATACCGGCGGTTACCTGGGAAATCTGCCCGGACTTTCCCACCGCCGAAGAACTCGGAGCCGAGGTCAATACTAAGCAAACATCGCGCTATTATAATGAGCTGCTGAAACAGGATTCCGGCGCACGAATCCTGCGACCCCAATTCGTCAATGAATGCGCACATCAGTGGTACGGCAAAAAGGCAGACAAAAACTGTCAAGTTGTGAGTCGAAACTGATGCGATCCACCCGTCTGCAATATTCCGTAGTAACCGCTGCACTGATCGGAGTTTGCCTAAGCCCGGGGCTGCGCGCCGAACAGGCAGGGCGGGGGGACGCCCTTTCCCGGCTAGTGGCACATTTCGGAAAGGTGGTGATTTTGCCGTCGACGCAGCGAGTGGTGTTTTATGTGCCTCAGAATGAGGTTTGGGGCCTGTCCAAAGACAACCGGATTGTCGAGCGTGGCGATGTCCACGCGCAGCCGGGCCCTGACTGGCGGCTGGAGCTGTTTTGGCGCAACGGTGTGCTGGATGTTCTCGACCCCTCAAACGCAAATGATCTTGAGTTCGTCGATGAGACCCCGCCAATCGTCCGGCAGCTGGAACAGATCGCCGGCAAGCGTCTCGCACGGGCCGTCGGGTCCCTGCAGGCAGGGACGCAATTGCTTGAAGGCGGAGTTGTTCTGAACGGTTCGGGCGAGGCGATCGGCGAATGGGAAGTCCGCACAACCGGTGTCGGGTTCTACCCGCCGGACGGGCTTCGCCGCGATCTTGATCCCGCCGAGATCATCGCGGCGCTATCCGACGCTCAGCCGGAGGTCAACTAATGCGAAATAGTCGTCTCAATGGCAGAATACCGGTTTTATCCCTTGTTATGAGCTTTCTGGCCGCCGGCGCCATGGCGCAGACACTTGGTGATCTGCCTGGAGCAAGAGCAGTACCATCCAATCCCGGTGAGGCAGGGTCGAACGGGCAGGGTCGGGATATCCTGAGCTGCCCGTTCGATGAACTACTGGCGGCGTATACATCATTCTACAGTGATGTTCAGCAGGTCACGGCCACGGCGCTCTACAATGAAGTGACGCGGATCTGCACCGAGCGGCAGGACCAGGTAAAGCGGATCCTGAGCAATGAGCGGGAACTGAGAACACTGCTGGAAGGTCTGATAGAACCGGTGGTCCGGGTCGGGTCGATCCAGGCCGCCGCGTGCCCGGAGCCTGAGCCCGTTTCGGAACCGGCACCTCCACCCGTTCCGGACCCGGTTGATCTGAAAGCGGCAAAGGCGGAGGAAATCGCCCGGGACGCGCTGTACTGTGCCGCCCCGTTCCAGGTGGCAGCCATTCTCGGTTCACCGTTCATGGGCCCAGGTCTGAATGCCGTCTTGCTGGACACGGCTTCGGGAAAAGAACTGACCGTGCGGGTGGGAGATGTATTGCCCGGCGGCGTGCGCATCGATGTCATCACCATGCAGGGTGTGACGGTTGAAGCAGGTGGTGAACGGGAGCAGCTGCCCAATCGCCCGTCCTCACCGGAGATATACGATGGCGGGGGTTTGATCGCAATCCCGGCAACGGTGCAGGAACTGTATGACCCGGAGATTTCCGCTACTCCGAACCCGTTGGAGGCAGGGTCAAACCAATGAATATTCTGAAGGATATTCTGGGCGCTCTCAAACCCTCCGCATTGGAATGGAAGGTATTGGCGAACGGCATTATCGACGTACCAGATGCCCGGTTCAAAGAAATTGCTGCCGTACATCAGGACGGGACTTGCTTTGTCGCGGAAGGGAGTTATGCGCACGATGACGTGTTTGTCGAAGGACTTCGGCGCTTGCATAAACAGGGGCATATCCCGCAAACGGGTGCCACTGAGCAGCGCAGTATGGCCGAGATTCGCGCGCTCTATCGTCCGGAGAGTGCCGCCAGGCGGGCCGCACAGTCGGAAATGTCCAAGGGGCGACAACGTTTGCGCGCCCTGATCGAGGCCGCGGCGGAAGCGCGGGCCTCGGATTTCGAGATCGTCGATCACGAGACGCATACCGATGCGCGGATCAAGATTGCAGGGCGTTGGTTCCAGCATGGCAAGCCGTGGACGTCGGAAGAGGGCCGGGGCGCTATCGCCTGCGCCTTTGATGCCCAGGATAAGGGGACGGGTGAATCCACCCTGACGGAGTACGGGTTCCAGGGGTTTTCGATCAACCCGAAGAATGACTTTCCGCTCCCGGCAGGCGTAGCGAAGTTGCGATGTTCGCGCGGGGCGCATGAAGGAGAAACGCGGCTTGCCTCTCACCTGGTGGGTCGGCTGTTTTACAATACAGGTGACGACACCAGCACGCTTAAGGATCTCGGCCTTGATTCAGAGGTGATGGGCAAGCTGGAAAAGGTGCGGACGGGTTTGCGGGGCGGGATCATCATTGGCGGTGAAACCGGTGACGGAAAAACAACCACCCTGATCAGGAACCTCGGGCAACTCTGTGACGAGCATGGCCACCTGAAAGTTGTGATGCTGGAAGACCCGGTTGAATACCGGCTCAAGCGTCCGAGCGTGGTCCAGATCCCACTGCAGTCTGCGGGCGACGAAGAAGAACGCACGCGCCAATACCGGGATGCGTTGCGTCATTTCGTGCGGAGTAACCCGGACGTGGGCGTGATTACGGAAATCCGGGATGGGGTTGGTGGCCGGGAAGCCTTGCAATTTATTCTGTCGGGGCACCAGCTTTATACAACACTGCACGTGGATTGCGCCCACCGGATTCTGTTCCGGTTGCCAACCATGGGTGTGCCGGCGGCAGAACTGGCTGAGCCCGGACTGATCCGGCTGCTGATCAAGCAGACATTGGTGCCGTTGCTCTGCGAGCACTGCAAGCGCCCGATGCGCGAGGTTTATCTGTCAGCGAAAGATCGGGCGATCGTTACCCCCCTGAAAGGTGACAAGGATGCGGTGTTCATGCGCAATCCGGCTGGCTGCGACGCCTGCCATCGGGATACGAGCGAGATCGGGCGTTTGGCCTGGTGGGGGTACCAGCGCGAGATCGCCGTTGGCGAAGTGATTGAACCGGATGTCGAGTATCTGCGATGCGTGCGGGTTCAGGATTCCATTGGAGCATTGAACCACTGGCTGAAGCCGCGCAGCGAAGGTGGCATGGGCGGCATCACGATTTCCCAGAAAATGACCGAGCTGGTTCTCGCAGGCCGTGTCGACCCGCGGGATGCGGTGCGCAAGCATGGCGACCTGTCAGAGCGTATGAGCGCGTTTCAGAAAGCGGAACTCAAATGGGGAGACGCCAAATGAGAGACAACCTGGTCCTGATCTGGCGGCGCGTGCATTTCCATGCACGGACCCGGGCGCGGACCTGGCGCCTGGTGGCGGACCTGGTGGAAGCGGGCCTGTTGCTGTCGGACGCACTGAACACGGCGGCGACCGTCGCACGTGAACAGGGCAGGGGGGTCGTGGGCGACATTCTTCTCGATATCCGGGAAGGGGTTCGCGATGACGAGTTTGAGGACCGGATCAGCCGCTATGCACCGAGCGACGAGCTCTTGCAGTTCCAGAATATGGCCCGTGCCAGTGCGGAGGCGGTGTTTCGGGCGGCTATGCGACAGGCGGAGCTACAGGACAAGGTGCATCGGGCCTTCCGCTCGGCGCTGGCGCAGCCGCTACTCGGATTTGTCCTGCTCGGGGCTGTGATCTACATGCTCGGCGGGTCGTTCTTTCCGACGATGGAGCAGATTTCACCGATGTCGAGCTGGCCGTTGGGGGGACAGCTGATCGCGCAGTTCAGCACCTGGTTCAGCGCCAATATCTGGATCGTGCTGATTGTCCTCGGGATGATGATCTTCGGGCTCCAGCTAACGATTGCCCGCTGGACAAGCGCTCCGCGGCAGCTCTTCGATCGGTTGCCGCCCTTCTCGTTCTACAAGATGCGAACGGGTGTGAGCTTCTTACTCACGATTACCGAACTCGGCCGCATGGGCGTAACGCTCAATTCTGCCCTGCTGGACCAGATGGCGGCCAACGCATCGCCCTATCTCAGATCCCGCATTACGGCAATCGCCCGGGAAGTCCAGGACTACGGCTGGGAAGAGGCTCTGCAGGCCACGGGCCATGATTTTCCCGGCCGGGATCTCAATGCGGTTCTGGGCGTGCTGACCCAGCAGGACAACTGGGTCGAAAAGTTCTCCGGCTTTCTCGATCGCTGGCTCGAAGATTTCGACACAACGATCAAGGAACGCACAGCCATTCTGAACGTGCTGCTGATGGCGGTAATCGCCGCAGCGGTTGGCGGCGGGGCGCTCAGTTTCATGTCCATCATGCAAACCCTTTCGGTTCATTAGCAGGAAGAAAACAGCCATGCTTACACGGACTTTTTTGCAACCAACTCACCCCGGGTTTCATTCCGGGACACGGGCAAGGGACACCACCCGTCCACAAGAGCGAGGCAACCGGCGCAGGATGCGCCATCCCCGCCGCAAGCGTCGGGGAAGCCTGATCGGGGGAATGCTCTACCTGCTAGTGATTACTGTCGTAATTATTGGTCTGTACGGACTGTACAACGGCATGATGAACATGCTCCGGTCCAACCAGCTGCAAAGCCAGTTGACGCGAGCGGTTGCCATTATCGAACGCTATCACAGCTATACCGGCATCTATGCGAATGAAAGCCTGCTTGGATTTCTCGATGGAGAGGGTTTTACCGACCAAGAATTTGCCGAGACAGCGGCGGGTGGTTTCAATTTCAGGTCGCCTTATGGCACCGACATCACCATCCAGGGCGACGAGCGGAATTTCATCGTAACGGTCAATGACCTGCCCGATTCAGCCTGCAAGAAAGCAGCGCTGGCGTTTCAAAGTTCGGGGTCCGGGCTGGACGGCCTCGTCATCGAGAACACACCCGTTGTGCTGCCAATGACGGAAATCGCGGTCAACGGGGCCTGCAACAACGGCACTAACGATGTGGCGCTGACCTTCTGAGACCCGGCCCATGTTTTTCGACCGCATATCGTCTTTCTGCTGCTTTCGGCTCACCGGCAGACCTGCGCCCCATCGAATGGCGCGAAAGACCCGTCGCGGGTCGCTGGTTGTGGGTGCGGCCCTGGGGTTGGTGATCGCAACACTTACGCTGGCGCTGTTTTGGCAGAGCGAAATGCGCAAAGCCCGTCACGACCGCAATCTGGCCCGGGCGCAGCAGGTCGCGGAGATCGCATCCTTCTTCGATCTCTACGTTCACAAACATGCCTGGTGGGGTGAGATTGACTTGGGGTATTCCCTACCCCCGAAACAACAAACGTCTTTTGAGGACTGGATGGACGGGGTTGTCTCACCGGACATCGCCGGGTTCGACATAACCTACATCATCCTGACTCTGAACGAACAATTCAGCTACTACCCGGATTTGTACGGGCTGCTTCTGCTCAGCGCAAACGAAGATCCGGCTTATGCGGATCTGGATGGGCTGCTCGATGCGCTGGAAGCCATCGGGCTGAACTCGGGAAAAAAAGAGGGCGATCTTCAGGATCGCCTGCTGTCGGCTGAGAATAGGGTCGAACAGATACTGGGGCGATCGCTGGGGACAGATGAGGCCGCCATTCTCACGGCGTCACTGTCCGGGGTGCCGGAAGATTATCTGCTCCGGGAAACCCGGGCCGGCCACGCGCTGCCGGAACTCGGCAACGAGAAGGGGGTGTTTGACCTGGCTGGCAACGCCATCATCGGGGTCAACCAGGTTAGCGCGGAGAACGCCACTGCGGGCAACGTGACCGGGATTGTCGAAGGCAACAATCACACCGGGTTGCTGACTGAAGTGACTGGTACACTGGACGTGGATGAGAGTGTGACGACCTTTTCTCTGCAGGTCACCAATGCTCTTGGCCTGGGCGGGATCAATGTAACGCAAGCCCAGGCCGGGCAGACCACAGTCTTACATAACGTGGCCGCCGGGACGATAGCAGCCATGGCGGGACCGCTTGAAGCGGCGGATATGTTTGGGGAGACGGTGACAACGAAAAGCGATGTCACCGGGATCGATGCCGTTCTGGCCAGCGATGTCCTGGCCAAGGGCGGGATTTCGACAGGCACAGCCGATCTCACGACCCTGACCGCTGTGCAGGCAAACGTACAAAAACTGACGGTGAGCGGATCATGCGACGGATGCTGAGTATCATCGAAAAACAGGGACTGCGCAGGCCGCGCCAGACTCGGCGGGGATTTAGTCTGATCGAGGCCATAATGGTTCTGCTCATTCTTATTCCTGTTCTGAACCTCGGAATAAGATTTGGGACGCAACATGTCCGTAACATCGCTGGTCTGAATGAGGCGCGGCTGTTGACGCAGGTGGTGGATGCCGGTGCAACACTGGCCCTGCGGGATCTCAACGGGACGATCAACTCCCAAATCGGTGTGGGCAATGCGCAGGTTCTGGACCTGGCGGACCTGGAAGCGACGGGCCTCTGGACTTCAGGCAGCAACCAGCTGACGGCTCTCGGGCGGGAGGTGTCGCTGATCCTGCACGCCCGTGGTTCGGAGGAACTGATCATACTGGCCCGGGCCTCAGCGCTGACGGGAGAAGAAAACCCGCGCTATGTCCCCCGGGGTGGGGAGGGCGTGGGCCTCGTCGGTTTTGTCCCTCCGGATGCGGATGATCGTCTGCGCGGGCCGGGACTAGATTACGATTTATCAGCGGTTCAGGCCCTGATGGGCGCACCGCAGAGCCGGGATGCGCTTGCCATCCGGGTGCTTCGGATGGATCGGGATGTTTTGCCCTTCCTGCATCGTACTGCACAGCCGGGCTTTCCCGAGCTGAACGAGATGCAAACGGATCTGCTCATGAACGGGTTTGATCTTGTCGGTGCGGGGGAACTGCAAGCGAATGAAGTCACGGTTGCGGGAACTCTTCAGGCGGACACGATTACCGGAACATTGATGGTGGACGGGGATGTTGAGGCGGCGGGAGATCTGACCGTGGGCGGGGAGGTGACCGCCAACGAAGCAACAATCAGCGGTGCGACCACCGCCAGCACGTTGACCGTAACGGACCAGGCCACGATCGGAACATTGAAGGTGGAGGCCCTGACTGCGAACGACTCGGTTTCCGTGGCACGGGACCTTGTGGCGGAGGGCACCGCAACCCTGGATGCGTTGGCGGTGACCGATCTGTCAGCGCAGGGGATTGAGGCAAAATCTCTGACGACCGGCACGCTTGCGGCAGACAACGTGTTTAGCTCCGCAGTCACGGCAAACACCGGTCAGATTCAAACTCTTAAAACAGGGACGTGCTCGGGATGCTGACAACCAGAACAGGACTGTATCGGCTGTCGACAGCGGCGTTGCTGATCGCAATCACCGGGGCCACCGTCGCATTGGCGCAAGATATCCAGCAGCCGGACCCGGACGACCCTGGCCTGCGGCCGATGATTGCCCTCCGGCAGGCGTTGCGAGCGGATGTGCAGGCACTGCAACGCATCGCGGAGTACCAGGAGGGTCTTCTGGATCTGGCAGAGAAAGATCCCGAGGACGCGCTTGATGCACGCCAGTCGTGGCAGGACTGCATGGAAGAGATCAACGCCGCCACTCTCTGCGCCGCTCTGACCAGCAGTTACAAGAGGGCGGAATAGTGATCCTGCATGTAACCCTTCTGAGCATTTTTCTTCTGCTGCTGATTGCAGAGGATATCCGGGCCTTTGAGATCAACTATGCAGCGTTGGCGGTGGTGGCACTGGCCGGGGTTTGCCTCAACCTCTACCTGGGGCTTCCGATCGAGGACATGCTGGCGGGCGGTCTTGTTTGGGGATTGGCGGGTCTTCTGACCCGTTGGATACTGGGTCGTCATGTACTGGGTCAGGGGGACCTGTGGCTGTTGCCCGTGATCGGCGCGCTGGCGGGGCTATGCGATAGTGTGACTGCCATCGTGGTGTTGGCCCTGCTCTGTGTCGTAACGATGCAGAGCTACCGGATGGCCCGTGCCCGCCCGAACGGCCGCCGCAGCTTCAGCCTGTTTCCTGCGGCGCTGCCTGGGGCGCTGACCATCTTCGGCGTTCTTGCAGCCCGCATTGCCAACATCGACATCAGTTTCAACACAACCGTGTTCCGGAACCCTGCCTGGTCGGAGATCAATACGTTTCTGCGAGCAGAGGCAATCCAATGGGGAGGGGTTGTCACTGCGCTGGCCGCGATGTTCGCCCTGATCTGGATGGTTTTTGATCGCCACTCACTGCACAGGGGGTGTTCGCGATGAAACTAGCAACACCCGCACCTGATACGGACGCCCTGGTCCAGATCATGATCGGATCCACGCGCGGATGTCCTACGGTAACCGGTCCGAATACCTACAGTCGCCGCTTTCGATATCGGCGTGGTAGATTCGAACACCTGACAGTTAGTCCTGAGCGCAAATCAGAAAACTATCGTGATCGGGACGTTCTCAAGTCTGCACATCAATGCCTTGAAGAATACCTCAACCAATACCCCGAGATCAGGTCTCTTTTCCGCGAGGTGCAAGATGACTGATCCGATGTCATCGAAACGTCTTTGGCAATCAGTTGTGATGATAGCCATTCGGGATCTCTGCAATGACCATCCCCGCAAGCACCGCCATCGCCAGGGTGCCGAAAACTGGGTCGGGACATACCCGACCGCCGATTTTCGTGAGGTCTGTCATCTCGCAGGGATAGAAGCATGCTGCTTGCATACTGCTCTGTTCCGTCTGTGCCAGCTTGCACCGGCACATCGCAGGGAAGTGCTCGATACTTCTACCCCATTACCCCGCACCAAGAGGGTGGCATGATGATGGCGTGTCAGTTTGATTTCTGCCGCCAGAAGGGCGGGTTGAACAGCACTTCGCGGAAGAGCAGCTTGCGCGGAATGCGCATCGGCCAGACCTGCCGCCACAGGATCCGGAAATACTGCGGATCATATGCCGCGTATTCGCGCAACTTGATCACGCCGGCCGCAAAGAAGACGGGGGGAACCACAAGTGCGGCGATGACCATGTCAAAGGAGAACAGGGTCACCGCGAGCATCGCCATTGAGACGATCAGGGCAATCATCGGCTCCCGTTCCACATCAAAAAGGGTCTTGTGTACTGGGCGGGATCTCATCTCGATCTTCGGTCTCACAGGGATGGCCTCAATGTGGTCTGTCTTGGCGCAGGTTACTGCGCAATCCGGACGGGAGGCAAGCTGATGCTGGACCTCGAGCGCCTTCTTGGGCCGATTTTTCCCCATGTGCATGATCCGGACGTGGTGGAGATTTCTCTCAACCCGGACAGGAAGATATTCGTGGAGCGCTTCGGAGCCCGGGCCAAAGGGGTCGGCATGATGGACCCGGATCTGGCTGAGCGGTTCATCCGCAGCTGTGCCACGGCAACGGAAATGCTGATTGATCCGAAAGAGCCAATCTTTTCGGGGCGCATTCCGGGCACCGCGCACCGGATCGAAGCGGTGCTGCCGCCGCTTGTGGACGGTCCGATGATCTCGATCCGCAGGCATCGGGACCAGGTTCTGCCCCTGTCGGAGTTTGCACCGGACGCGGAACTGCGCCAGGAGATAGAAGAGGCGATTGCGACACGGAAAAACATCCTGGTTGCAGGTGGAATCGGGTCGGGTAAAACCACGCTCACCAACTCCTTGCTGGCCACGCTTTGCGAACAGGCTCCGGACACCAGGATACTTGTGATTGAGGACACGCCGGAACTGAATGTCGGGTTGAGCAATCAGGCCCAGCTGCGCAGTTCGCATGACGTGAGCATGGACCGCTTGCTCGTATCCGTGCTGCGCCATGCCCCCAATCGTATCGTGGTGGGAGAAGTTCGCACCGGTATTGTTCTGATGACACTGCTGAAGGCCTGGAACACGGGCCATCCGGGTGGGATCACCACGATCCATGCCAACTCGGCTGAAGAAGTCCTGCCTCGGATGCAGGGTTTGGCGCTTGAAGTCAGCGTCACGGATCAGATCGCCCTTATCACCTCCTGCCTTGATCTGGTGCTGTTCGTCGAGCGCGGCACCGGACCCGCTCGCATCACGCAGATTGCCCGCCCTGTTCCCGGTCGGGATCTTTCCTCCCCATTTTCCCTGGAGACCAGACATGTTGAACGTAATTGACCGGACTATCCTTTTGGCGGTTTTGCTACTGCTCGTATTCATCTCTCAAGCCGACCCGGCCTTTGCCGAGGTCAATGACTCTATTTTTGAAGACGCGCAGCCGTTCCAAAAATTCATTGCCTGGGTCACAGGTGGGTTTGCCACCTTCCTGGCGATAATTCTGGTGCTTGTTGCCGGGTTCATGCTGGCGTCAGGCAGTGATTTCTCGGGGTTCGCGCGGCGCATACCAACAATGTTGCTTGGGCTCGGCTTCATCCTGCTCGCGACCAAATTCATCACGTTCCTGTTCGGCTCTTCCGGAGTCGTGCTGTTGCCGCATGAGATTGCCGCGATGCAAACACCGGCCGTTACGCGACCAGCCATCGAAGCGCGGGAAGAGATTGCCCCCGAACAAAGCCCAACACCCGAGGAAATCGCTCATGTCCGGTAGAGGTATACGCTCCAGGATTGGCAGTGCTGTTTTTGCCCCTCTGGCGAGCCTGCTGCTACTCGCTTTGGTAACCTATGTGTTTACCCTGTTTTCGTTTACGCTTCTTACCCTAGCGGGCTTTGAAATAGGTTCCCATTCAGGCTACGGCAAAGCCTTCCTTGGATATGCCGGGGCGTTTTGCGCGATCTTGCCAGTGATCGTTTCAGTGTCACTGCTCGTGCTGATCCCCGATCTCCCAAAACCTGAGCGGCGCATACTGGCGGCAATCGCTGGCATCGGCAGTATCCTGTTTGTGGTGCATGGCATCATTGCCATTTGGACGAAATCAGATATTGCCGCCCATGGTTTAGATATTGTTTTCCCCAGGTATGGGGAGACCATCCTTGTCTGATTCCCGCCTTCTCTTACTGTCTCTATCCGTTGTGTTCAGCCTTGTGCTGCCCGCTTTGGCTCAGGTTTCAGCCGATGAGGAAATCTTCGGCCCGGCCGTGCAAACAGAAACCGGGCCAGGGGAGCTGGATGCACTGACCCTGCCCGCTGACCCGGTGGAAGAGCCGGACACCCCTGCTTCAGATATCACGCCGCCGCCCATTGATACCGAGGTATTGCCCGCGGCAGAGGACACTGAAGAGATCAGCACTCTCGCACCAACACAACCGACCGCATCACCGGTGGTTCCGAACACATCTCAACCGGCACCAGAACCGGAGCCAGGGGCCGATGCCGCACTCAGACTCAGTCCCGACGAGCTGCGCGCCCTCGCGAAAGCGCTTGCGGAACACATAGAACCTCAGCCTGCGAAAACTGCGGCCCCAAGTCTGACTCAGACTGAGCTGACCCAGAGAGCAATAGAGTTCTGGGGAAACCGGACCGGGGCTGTAATCCCCGGTCCGGACGGACGGGTGGTGCATGTTTTTGGCGAGTCCATTCCAACGCTTGTGTGCAAGCCTGGCCAGGCCTGCCTGCTGGAACTGGAGCCGGGTGAGGTGGTTCAGGACAATGTCGTGCAGCCGGACCTGGTGGGCTGGTCTGTCGAGCTCCGTCATCGCGATATCGTCCCGCCACAGATATATTTTGCATTTAAACCGCTTCCGGAAGCCCCTCGGAAGACAAATTTTTTCATTCTCACGGACCAGCGGGTTTACACGATCAACCTGGTCAAGGACCTGCGCTACAACACGCCGATCCTGAGCTTCAGCTATCCGGATACGCAACGGCGCGAGATGGCCGAGAAGATCGAAGCACTTAAAGCCGCACAGAAACAGAAAGCCGACGCAGAGCGGGCAGAGCGTGCCGCCCGAACCACCCGCACCGGTGTGAGCACCACGCGGGGCACAGTGCCGGCCGATGAACTGGATTTCGACTACCGCATCATGGGGACTGCCCCGTTCAAACCGCTGCGTGTCTACAACGACGGCCGCCGGACCTATGTGGATTTGCCCACAAACTACCGGGGGGACTTTCCTTCGGTGATCGGGGGCAGGGCCGAAAGCAACCGTGCCCTGAACTTTCGGGCAACGAAAGGAGGACAGCAGATCGTGATCGACGGGGTGCTGGGCAGATTTGAACTGCAGGTTGGTCGCAAGGTCATCAAAATAAGGAGACGCTCGTGAAGGACCGGCTCCCCGGATTGCTTGCCACCGCCCTGTTTCTTGTAGGCTGTGCACCGCCGATCCCGTCCATGAACAGGAGTGATTACAATCTGACGCCGGTGCAGGCCTGCGCCATCGGATATGATATGGCACGGACCATCCATAAGACGATCTCGCTGCGCAAAACCGTGGTGATCGCGCCGGGGCGTTCCAATTCCTGCGAGACGCACACGCTGAACTATCTGCGGTTGGCCGGGTTTGCCGTGGATGAAAGCGGCCGGGGCGATGCACGCACCGCGCTCGATGTTGCCGTGACCCATGGCGAGAATGGAGAGATCACGGCTTTGGCGACGGTCGCCGGAGACCTGCGGATCGCACGGCGGTACCGGCTGGCCAATCAAGGGGTCTATGCGGCGTCCGCACCTTCGATCATCCACCTGCCCCCAGAATACCGCCGCAAGGGCGCCGGACTGCCCCGGATGCCGACTTTTCGCAGGAAAAGCACCTGATGAATTTCCCCGCCATACCCTCGCTTGTCCTGCCCCGTGCGCGGCAGTTCTCCGATGTTCTGAACTGGTCCGGACTGCTGGCCCCGGGTATTCTGGGCTGCAAAGACGGCTCTTTTGTCTGCGGCTGGGAAGTGACCGGGCTCGACACCGAAAGCCTGGAGCCGGAAGAGATGCAGGTCAGGCTGGCGCAGCTGGCGCACGGATTTTCGGGCTTCGGCGATAAAGATTGTTTTTGGATACAGCTGGATCGCAGGCCTTTTGTCGGCCTGCAACAGAATGCGGACCCTTCGCCTTATCCGGCGCTGAATATCCTGGAAGCGGAGGCCCGCACCTTGTTGTCTGCGGATGGCACGCTTTACGAGAATACGATCCATCTCCTGTATCAATGGCGGCCTGCCGATTCCGGAATGCCCCTCGAGCAGGGTCTTGAGGGATTTGCGCAAGCCAGCAGAACCGTGGAAATCCGGTTAGGGGGTATCTTTGGACTGCGGCGCCTGGGGCTGCAGACGGAAGAGGATCTCGATCGCAGGGTTGATCGCTTCGACGAATTGGCAGGCCTGCTGGCAAGCGCACTGACAGGGCCGGTGCAAAAATTCCGGATCCCCAGGGATCTGAAATACATGTTTCTTGACAAGTGGCTCGGGGTTGATTTCGAGCGCGACCCGGAAACTGGACTGCCCCGTATTGAAGGTTGCCCGGCGGTCATTCTGACGATCGAAGGGATTCCGAAAGAGGCTCCACGGGGCGTTCTGGCGGTGCTGGAAACCTATGCCCTCGAATATCGCTGGACCACGCGCCTGTCGAGCATGTCCTCTCGCACGGCCCGCAAGCAACTGCGGAAAGACGAAAAAGCCTGGACCCAGAATGCCACGGATCCCGTTGCGCAGATCGTCGATGGCGGCGGTGGCCGCCGCGACAGGTATGCAGAGGAAATGGCACTTGGCGCCGAAGAGATGGCCACGGATGTGAACCGGGGCGAGGCAGTCGGGATGTACCTGTCCACGCTGACATTGATCGGAGGGCGCTATACGACGCCGGAGGAAGTCCAGGCCGCGGCCGAGGAGATCGAGGCGGCACTCGTGAACGCTGGTTTCAAAGTGCGTTATGAGCGTGAGGCCGCGCTGGAGTTATACCTCGCAAGCCTGCCCGGCCATGCGCACAGGGTTCTGCGGGATGCCATGATGCCAGTGTCGGATTTCGTGGAACTGATCCCGCTGCGTACAAGCTGGAAGGGAGAGGTGCATAATCCGTCACCGCTTTTCCCGTCCAATTCACCCGCACTGACCTGGGCGCGCTCGATGACGGGTGAACTGTTTCATTTTAACCTGCACGTGGCTGATGTCGGCCACACATTCATGTTTGGCCCGACCGGTGGGGGCAAATCGGTCCTGCTCGGTTTGCTCTGCGCCCATTGGCTCAAATACCCGGATGCACGGGTTATCTTCTTCGACAAAGGGTATTCGTCCCGGCACCTGGTCAATGTGTTCGGAGGCAGTTTCACCGCCTTTGGCGGTGAAACCGGACGGGGCGTTGCGCCGGTGGCACATCTGCACGAACTGGGTCTCGAATGGGGTGTGGACTGGGTAAGCAAGATGGCGGAACTCGGCGGCGTGTCCCTGACACCCGCCCTCCGGGACGATATCCGGGCGGGTTTGTCCAACGCGCTGAGGACCGGTTTCCTGACACTTTCGGAATTGCAGACCTTCCTTCAAAATCCCGACCTCCAGTCTGCAATTCGCCGCTTCAGCAGGAACGGTGGTTCAGGATTACTGGATGATGATGACGTTTCTCTGGATTGGAAAAACCTGACGGTTTTCGAAGTGGATGAGCTGTTTCAGCAAAACGAGCACTTGGCGCTTCTGGCACTGGATTACATCTTTGCCCAGGTCGAAAGCCGATTTGATGGCAAGCCCACCTTGCTGGTACTCGACGAGGCTCATACGTTTTTGCGCCACCCGATCTTTGCCGGGCGCATCCGGCGTTGGCTAAAAGAGGCCCGTCGATCGAATGTGACGGTTTTGATGGCAACGCAGAGCCTGTCCGACCTCACGATGTCGGACCTGTCGGACGTGCTTCTGGAAAGCTGCCAGACACAGGTGTTTCTGCCCAATCCGGCAGCCCGAACGGAAAAAGTCCGCAAACAGTACTTCGCCCTTGGCATGACCAAAGCCCAGATCGATCTCATTGCATCGCTCACGGCCAAGCGGGACTACTACCTGGTTAAGCCGAACGGTCAGCGCGTGGTGGAATTCCTGCTGGGACCGTTGGCTCTCTCCCTGCTGGGCAAGACCAGCAAGGATGAGAGCACCCGTGCCGGACAGCTTCACATGGATAACCCCGATTATTGGAGGGAAGAGGTCCAGGACATTCTCGATCACCATTACCAGGGAGACCCATCCTCATGACATCTGTTTGGCTACGCATATTTGCAATTACCGCGGGCCTGGCGCTCTCGGCTCCTTCGACGTTGAACGCGCAGGGCGCCACCGAATTCACCCAGCTGCTCAACCATATTGAACTGGCGAGCATCGTCGGTCTTGAAGGTGAAACCCTTGCAACCAATGCGGAGTCTTTATCCAACCAGATCCAGCAACTGGCGACGCAGATCCAGACCTACGAGGCAATTCTGCAGAACCTCGAACAAATCCCCGATACATTGCTGGATGAGTCCATGGCGCCGGTGCAGGATCTGTATGCGCTGATGACTGAAGCCCGGGCCATCGCGGCCAGCGGGAAAGATCTCGACAAGTTTCTCCGTTCTGATCTCATCAAGGATCCGCTCTTCGAAGGAAAGTCCCTTTCCGACGCCCGGTTGGCCGAGCGATACGATAAATGGGTCGATACCTGGGATGGGGCACTGAAGACCGGGTTGGGCCAGGTTGGTTTGAGCCTTGAGGACATTGGAACCGAGGCCAAGCTTCTGGACCGGATCAATGGACAATTCCCGGGTGTACAAGGCCATCTGCAAGCCCTGCAGGTTTCCAACGAGCTGTCCTCGTCCGCGGCCCGTCAGATGGTCGACCTGCGCGCGCTCACCGCAACACAGGCACAGCAGAACGCGGTGGCCTGGGGCCGGGTTCTGGATGATCTGGACCGCAAGGAAAGCGCCCAGCGGGAGGGGGAAGTGATGATCCAGGAAAGCATCGAAGCTTATGAGGCCAACGACAATCATCGCACCATCAACGAAATTCTGGAACTCGGGAAATGAGCCGGACCCGTCAGCCCCTTCCGGACCGCCGCCTGGCGGAGACCCGGCGTGTTGAGACGCCGCAGGGGCATACGGCCTTTATCTCGGTGGGATATCAACCGAGTTCGCCGCTGAAGCCCCGCGAGGTGTTCTACTGCGAAGGTTTCAAATCCGGCAGCGACCTTGAATATCATATGCAGGACATGTGCGTGCTGATCTCGCTGCTCCTGCAGTTCGACATGACGCCTTCAGACATCGCGCGGTCCCTCTCCCGTCGGAAAACAGAGATGGGTGAAGTGGCTTATGCCAGCCTCGTGGGTTGGGTGCTCGAGGCCGTGTGCCAGCCGCCCCAATGGGCCGATCAGGTGACCCTTGCCGGTGATCCCCCGGAACAGGAGGGCCGTGCCAATGAAACCTGATAACTTTGGGGCTCCCCCCGGCAAACCAGTGTCGGACGAAGAGCGCTTTGCCGATCTCCTTGACCCGCTTTGGTCCTCGGCTGACGACTATTACCTGGTGACCGAACGGGGGCAGGGCAAGCGCTTCGCCTTTATCGCCGGAGAGCTTGGGCGCAACCGTGTTACCGCCGAAAGTCGCTGGCAGCGCTTGAAGGCGGTCGATGACATTGAGGAGCTGTTACTCCGTTACGGATTGTCGGACATGCGCTATTGCCGATCGCTGCCGGAGGACTACCGCCTCCCCTCTGAACCTCTCGATGCAAAGGGAAAGCGGGTTCCCCCAGTCAGGAGGCCAAGCCCTTGACCCTCCATCTTGGAAACATCGAGCTAAACGTTGAGAGCGCGGAAGGTCAAGACGCGCTGGCCCGCGCCCACCGGAAAGGGGATCGTGTCGACTGCCGCTGCCGGGTGCCATATCCGAAGATGTACGTAGCCGCAGTGAACGGCCGTTTCATCGTCAAGCGGATGCCAGAAACCGGGCACGAACATGCTCCGGCCTGCACATCTTATCTGCCCCCCGGCGAACTGTCTGGTCTGGCCCAGGTGCAGGGCTCTGCGATTACGGAATCGCCCGAGGATGGGACCACCACGATCCGGCTGGGTTTTCCCCTGAAAAAAATAGGCAAACCCCGGGCAATGCCGGAACTGACCGGCCAGCCAGCTACCGAGGTAAAGCAATCCCCGTACAAGCTGACCATCACCAGCTTGTTGCATTATCTCTGGCACGAAGCGGATCTGGGCAAGTGGTATCCGGCGATGAACGGGAAACGCTTCTGGGGCGTAGTCCACTCCGCATTGGAGCGGGCCGCAGCGGGGAAGGTCGTTAAGGGACAGGATCTTGCCCGCATTCTCTATGTGCCCGAGTATTTCCGGGTTGACCACAAGGACGAGATCGCCGCCCGGCGCAATGCTCTCTTTGCGCACCTTCGGCCCGGCAAAGGCGGTCCCGCACCGCTCGGTCTCCTGATCGCGGAATACAAGACGCATGAACCAACGTCCTTGGGGGCAAAGTTGGTCTTCAAGCACGCGCCGGGCTGCCCCTTCTTTGCCGATGAGGATATCGCCCGCCGGTTCAACACCGTGTTTGCCGAGCGACTTCATCTGTCGGAATTTGTCGAAGGCAGTCATCCGATCATGATTGCCAGTTTCAGCATATCCAAATCCCGGTATCCGGTCCTGCTGGAGATGGGAATGATGCTGGTGACATCCAACTGGATTCCGTTCGAACACACGCGGGACGTGGACCTGATCACCCGACTGACCGATCAGAAGCGGGCGTTTCAAAAATCGCTGCGGTTCAATCTAAAGTCCGATGCCCCGATTGCCTCGGCCGTTCTGCTCGACACGGTGGATCCGGTGGCTCTTTACGTGGCCGAGGATCCCGACTCAGCAGAGGCGGTTGCGGCTCTTGTCGGGACGGCAAGTGAGAGCCGCTATTCCAGCTGGCTATGGACAAGTCATGACCCAATGCCCGATTTGCCTCCGGATCGCTGGAATACCCCACCTGGTGACCCATCACGATTGCCGGGCGGGGCACCTGACCATCCCCAAACTGCCAATACCGCTGGCCAGAAATCCCCGCGTAATCCGTCCGAGACCTCGAAAGTTCACGAAGGAGGACCTTCCGATGCCATCTGAGAAGCTATCTTTTCCTGTCGTTGTCCTGCCGGCGCTGGCGGCCTGCCTTCTGGTCGCACCGGATTTGGTGCTGGCGCAACCGATGGGACCGATGGTGCCTCCGGAAGGGGGCTCGCTAACGCCTTCAGAACCCGGAGATACAACGGCTGCGGATACCGTGTTCGATGATCTGAAGCTGATCCTCACGCGATATGCTGAGGGCATTCAGAAAGCGGCAAGATACCTACTGTTTGCGCTACTGGGTGCGGACCTGGTGATCAACACCGGCAAGACAGTGATCTCAAACTCATCTCTGTCTGAACTGCTGGTTCGGTTCATCTACCGGCTTCTGTTCGTGGTTTTTGTGCTGTTTGTCATCAACAACATCGCAGACGCCGTCGAAATGGTGGCCTGGTTGGCAATCGAGCTGGCGCAAAGCGCCACGGAAACCGAGACACCCATTGATGATATCAGCGTCAGTTCAATCCTCTCAGATGGCGGCGTAATAGCATTGGAGATGGCGAAGACCCTGTCGGTGTACTGGCTGATCTATGCGATCTGCGCGGTTCTGTGGCTGGTGATGACAGGCATCCAGGTCGCGATGATCATATTGGTTTTTGCGGAACTCTATATCGGTGCGCTGGCTGGGTTAATTACGCTGGCCTTTGCCGGCCTCGACGTCGCAAAGGATGCGACCACTCGGTACATCACCACCGTTATCGGCAAGGGTCTCGCGATCCTGACCCTGTTGCTGGTGTTTTCCATGTTCGGATCTCTGGCACTCTCTGTGGCGGGTGGGGACACCCGGTCCTGGGGTCTTGGCAATCTGTTTACCGTGATGATGCTGCAGGTCATTTGCTTGTTGTTGATGTTGACCCTGCCTTCGCGCGTGGAAAGCCTGGCAGGAGGCGTTGGTTCCTCTGCTGCAGCCAGCATTGCCGGAGGTGCTATGGCGACAGCCGCGATGGTGCCCGTCGCGATGGCAACGGCCGGGGTGGGAGCAGCTGGCGGTGCCGCAGCTGCCAGTGGTCTGGCCAAGGGTGTGAGCAGCGCAGCCAGTGGTGCGGGAATGAGCTCTTCCCTGAAAGCCGCTGGAGCCGGGGCTGCGCGTACCGGCGGGCGATATCTTGGCTCTACTTTTTCGCGTGGCCGTTCGATCCGGGGTGAGATGGCCAATGATACGGTGAAACTAGCCAATCAGGTCAGGTCCATCCTGCAGGGATCATCCAATTCCTCGAAAGGCAACGAGTCATGACTTCGGAACAGGAGAAAGAAACTCGTGCCGCCCCCGATCCTGACGCGGGCTATCGCCGGGCGCGGCAGGACTGGGATGAACGCTTCGCCGGCCACGCGCAGGCTGCTCGCCAATGGCGGATGATGGCAGTGTTCAACGGCGTCCTGATGACGATCGGTGTGGGTTTCGGCGTCTGGGCTTCGGCGATGTCGAAACATGTGCCTTATATTGTCGCCTATGATGCGCTTGGCCGGGCCGTTGCGACAACGGAAGCCAAAACAGTTTCCGATTGGCCGGCGCCGGTGGTCAAACGGGAATTGGGGGATTTCGTGTCCCGGTGGCGCTCTGTCCCAGCCGATATAGCGGTTCTCAGAGCCGATCTTAACCGGATGTTCAGCTACACGGTCGCGGGCAGCGCTGCGTCCCAGCGGATTAAGTTGCAGGGACGCGCCAATTCGCCTTTCGAAACCATCAAGACGCGCACAAACGCGGTCGAGATCATCACTGTTCTCCATGAGCGGGGCAGTACGTGGCAAGTGGAATGGCGCGAGACCACACGCGCGCGCAGCACTGGCAAGACGCTCGGGATCGGACATTACAAGGGCTCGTTTGTGCTTGAACGCGCGGCCGAACTCTCGCCGGAACTCATCTCCGTCAACCCGCTCGGCATCATTGTTGATCATTTCGACATTCAGAAACTGGGCGGAAGCTGAGCATGGCACAATCCCCGAGCGTTCAGAATCTCGCACTCACAGTGTTAGTTACAACGGTCATAGCCGGTCTGGGTGTGGCCGGTCTATATTTCGGCGGCCGTTATGTGCTGGAGCAGGTCGGTGGAACCCCGAAGGAAGAGACTGCCGGTCCGGATCAGCGCACGAGCGCGCAGATCGAACGGGAAATAGCGGCACTGGAACGAGCGGCGGACGCATTCAACGAAAGCGCCGCTGAACCATCGACGCAAGACAACCTCCTGCCACAGGTACAAGAGAATGAAGTGCCACCCGAACCGCGGTCAGATCGGCTCCCCGCGGTGCTCACCGAACAGGCTGCGGAAACCCTGAAGTTGAGGGAAGAGCGGCGGCAGGCTGCGCTGACAGCCCCTCTCGGGAAAAGCCTGTTCACCATCGACGGCATTCGCAGTGCAAAGCGATCAGGACAAAGCGCGCTGGATGAATCATTGCCACCAGGGAGCGCACCCCCGGCAGTGCCTGCAAGCCCCGTCTCGCTCCCTTCATCGGTATCTGCGGACGTATCAGCGGATCCGGTGGCAACAGGACGGGCGCTCGCTGCCCCCACTTCGGGCATTGACAGCTATTCCGTGCAGCGGCCCGGGCAGGTGTTATTGGCGGCTGGATCGATCATCCCGGCGGTTCTGGTCGACGAGATCCGCTCGGACTTGCCAGGCCTGATCCGCGCCACGATCACCAATGATGTTTATGGCACACTTGAGCCCGGGCACGTGGTCATCCCGCGCGGATCCATGCTGGTTGGAACATATGCAAGCCAGACGCGTCCTGGTCAGAGACGCCTGTTCATCACCTGGACGCGAATTCTGTTTCCAAATGGTGTCGCGCTCGATCTCGAACAAGCCGGGGGCGTGGATGCAGACGGGGCCAGCGGGATCAAGGGCCGCCGTCGCACTGGGTTCTTCACCGCCATCCTGGGAACGGCCATGATCAGCACCGCGCAGAATGTCGGCCGCAAAGACACGACCAATTCGGATATAGCTGAGGCCGCCCGCATTGCCACGGGCACCGCCGTGGGCACTTTGTCGGAGCAATATTTCGGGGACACCCTGTCCCAGGGCCCGACATTCGCGGTCCGGGCCGGAACCATACTCAACGCCCAGACCGAACGGGATTTCTATCTCAAAGGGTACACCCAATGAGGCGGTTGCTCGGGCCCCTGTTGATCGTGGCGGGGATCGTGGGTTTCCTGCTGCTCGCAGGGCAGGGTATTGCCCCCGATCTCGTGAGGGGACTGTCGTTTCTGTTTGCAGAACAGGAAGAGGGCAAAACTATCCGGGGCAGCGCATGGGTGATCGATGGGGACACGCTTGTGGTCCGCGGTCAGCGTATCCGCGTTGCCGGGATCGATGCGCCGGAACTGGATCAGCCCTGCATAACGCCGAGTGGCATGGAATGGCGCTGTGGTGACGTTGCCCGCGCCGCGCTTGGCCGTCTGGTGGTGGGCAAGACCGTTGATTGCGAGGTGTCAGGGGACGATCAGTATGGGCGCTTTATAGCAACCTGCCGGGTGAACGGACGGGATGCGGGACGCTGGATGGTGAACCGGGGCTGGGCCATGGCCTACCGGCGGTATTCTTCAACCTATGTCGCAAGCGAGGCCCGGGCCCGGGAAAATCGGCGCGGTGTCTGGATCGGCACGATGCAACCTCCATGGGAGTGGAGGGCAGCGCAGAAATGAGCCAGAAAGCGTTTCTTCTCCCTCTGCTTCGGGTCGCACTGGCTCTTCCGTTATGGCTTTTTGCCGTCGGTGCCATGGCCTGTACCGAACGTACAATGCTGGAGCTGATCGGAACACTCGAAGCTCCAAAAGGGTATGACCAGGTCTATTCCAGGGTTTCGGTTCAGCCACCCAGGCCGATCACAACGATGACGGTCGGGGAAGTTCTCGATTGGCAGCGCCTGGCATCGAAGACATCTGTCTCCAGTGCCGCCGGGCGTTACCAGGTGATCCGGGGAACACTGAGCAACCTGGTCGACCAGGGGGTTGTGTCCGTCGACGACATATACAGCCCCCGCACGCAAGACCGGATTGGCCTGCACCTATTGCGGAGCACCGGATATCGCAATGGAACAACTTCGCCGGCGGTCGCCAACAGGGTGGCCGGAATCTGGGCCGCCCTACCGCAGATCGGGGGCCCGGAAGCGGGGTTGTCGGTTTATGAGGGGTATGCGGGCAACCACGCGCTCATCTCAGCACCCTCTTACCAGGGTGTTCTCGACTGCTCCCTCGATGTCGCAGATGTCGAGATGGAAGCGACGGTTATCCGCGCCGGCACCCGACTGGGCTTTGAATTCGACCACATCATCGAACGGATGCTGGAAGGCAGCGAAGCCATGGCGGAACCGTTACAGGAGGCCGCCCTGTGGCTGCTGTATGCCCTCGCCATCGCGGATATCGTGGTGACGTTTGGCCGTATTGCCATCACCGGGCGGTCGCTTGGCGTGGTGATGCAGGACCTGGTTTCCCGGATGCTGGTGATCGGCTTGTTGAGTTTCGTAATCCTCAATATCGCGGACATTGTGTTCATGGTGGCGAATGTGGCCGCGCTTCTCGCGGAAGACATCACCAACAGCAAGGGTATATCCCTCTCGGCCTACGCCAGAGCAAAGACGACGCTGGTGTTTTCCTTCAGTGAAGGCTTCGGAAACCTCCCGTCTCATAGTTCGCAGCTGGTCTTTTCCCTGTCGCTGATAATCGTCTTGCTGACAGGGGCCATCATGGCATTGGCATTGCTGGCCTATGCCCGGCTCTACATCGGGACGATCATTGGTGTGCTCGCGGCCGGTTTAGGCGGGTTCACCGCGACCCGCAATGCGCCCCGGGCGCTGATCTTCAGCACGTTGGGGAACGGGCTGCGCCTGCTGACGCTGATGATCATCATGCACCTGGGGCTGGAGATGGCACAGGCCCTGCGCGGGTCCAGCCCAGGTGAGACCGCGGCGTTGCTCACGCTGATGGTGGATATCATCATAGTGCTTCTGTGCTGGCAGCTGCCCACCACCATCACCAAACTGACCGGAGGGCCTGGTCTGTGAGCTTTGTCCGGAACCTTTTCCTCTGTGTCCTGCTTATCCTGCCTGCAAGTCCGGTGAGGGCGGAACACAACGATGCGACCCTTCTGACATTCCTCCGATGGTTTGAAGCGGAAGGCAGCTATGACCGCTATGAACACCGGATTCACATCCCACCTCCAAAACGGTTGACCGCAATGACCGTGGGCGAGGTGTTGGCCTGGCAGAGTGCCCTGAGAAAGGCCCGTGTCAAATCCACGGCCGCCGGTGGATACCAGATCATCTACAAGACACTGAACGATCTTGTCCGTCGACACCGGATCACGCGCGATACCCTGTTCAATGCAGCGCTGCAGGACCGGCTGGCACGACACCTGATCGATGATTGCGCCGCCGCCCGTGCGCACAGCAACACGGCCTTTGCCAATTGCCTCGCCGGAATCTGGGCTGCCCTGCCGCTGGTGTCCGGGCCAAAGAAAGGCCTGTCGGTCTATTACGGAATTGCGGACAACAAGGCCCGCACCACGCCTGCGAATGTACTGGCCATGCTGAGCGGCCAGCCCTTCAGTACCAAATCCACCCGAATCGCCCGGGAGACCGGCGGCGCAGGGGAAACCTCCACCCCCCGGGTCGCCACGCCGCGTTATGTGCGGATCCGCAACGCCATGCGCCAGACCGCGCAGGCAGCGGAGAACAGAACCGCCCCACAAACCTGGGTCATCGATCCTTACGCGATGGAGTAACCAATATGGACATCACAGCAAGCTCGCGGGATACAACTATGGGCATCGGACACATGGGCCGATCCCTCGTTCTGCCCGTATCTGCCATCCTGGTCTGCATCGGATATTTTGCTCCGGGCGTGAGCTTTGCTGTTGCGGTATTGCCCTTCGCCTTTGCCATCTGCACGAATGACAGGATCACCCGGTTCCTCTGGGTGGCGGGATATTTCGGCTGGGTTGCGGCGATCAGCTGTTGGGGTCTCTGGAACCTTGGCTATCCCGCAGCTGCCGTGATCCTTGCGGGGATACTGGGCACGTGTCTTGTAGCGCTCCTCTATGCAGGGATGGGGGTGGGCCTGGCGTCTTTCCTGTTGCTGCCGGTCCATTTCATCCCCGGTAATCCGCTGCTCGTGGCCGGTACGGTTTTGCCGGGCACAGGGCTTCAGGGGATAATTGCCCTGGTCCTCATTGTGATCCTGGTTGAGGGCACCTCGCGCGCCTGGCTCCGCGCAGTCATCCTTCTGCTGGTCCTCATACTTGGCAACACTTGGTACGATCTGACGGGGCTCTCACGACCGGAAATGACGGAGGGTCCACGCTATCAAACCCTCGACATTGCGGACCTCAATGCGGTCACGGAATATGGATACAACGATGCGCTTGAGCGCCGGATGAGGTCAGGCAGGTCCTATATCACGGGTGAGAACCTTATCCGGTCCGATGATGCGGGTACTGTTGCCCGATGGTGCCGACGCGTACGGACGCGCGATATCACTGTCTATCTTGGCGTTCAGGATGCAGAAACCGGGCAGGGTCAGGTCTGGGAATTCAGCGATAAGACCTGCCCGACCCCGGAGATCACATATGCCGCGCGCACAGGTATTCCCGGATTGACCGGAGGGGTTTGGCTGATGGATGGGTCGCAATCCAGTCTGGCTCCAGCGTTTATTGCCTGTTTCGAGGCCTTCAGTCTTTGGCGCTGGACGGAGGTTTTGCAGCTGCGCCCGCAGACGATTGTCACCATCGCCAATGATCACTGGACCGAGCCGCTGCCCGTTGGCCGCCTACGTCGCAAGATCGGGGCGCAGTTCGAACGGCTCATATCCGTCCCCGTGTTTCATGCAGAAGCCCGGAAAACAATGCTTGTGCTGATGCCTGCGGGGAGAGCAAAGCAATGAACAGGTCCCGGTCAAAAATCAGGACCAGATTGTCTTGCTTGTGCAGTGCGCTGTGTCATCGACTGGAAAAACTTCTGCCGCCTGAACGTCAGCTGAGCTACGACTGCGATGGCTGGAGTGGTTCGGTCTCAGCCCTTCAGGGCAACGCAGAAACGACCGAATTGAAGGATCTCCGGGTCCGTTTTGCCATCTCGCCGGAACGGATTGTCAGTGACACTCTCTATGCACCGGAAGCCAATGGGTGCTGGGTGGAATACCCGGTTCGACCGCTCCCGCAGGACCAGCCTGCACCCTCCGAAATCACCGATCCCGACACATCCGGAACGCGCCCCCTGGTCTTCGATCATTTTTTCTGTCCTGCAACGGTGTTGGATCCGTGCACGGCGATCGGGACTCGTGAGCTGAGCCAGCGTATTCGGCTGTTTGCGGAAGCGGGTCTGATGTTGCGCCACAAGCAGCCTTGTCACGGCAGTCAGGTCGTCGAGGCGTTCCTGGCGCGCTACCCTGATATCCCCCAGTCTGAGGCCTGGCTCCTGCAACCCACGTTTCTGGCGGTACATGCGCCATTCAAACACGGACCTTTCTGCATCTGGATCGATCAGGTCAGGGATGACGCTCTGCCGCGCCTGTTCAGCCAGGCCCTGACCCAAGAGGGATACCCGGTTGGCGCAGCACAGAGCCGACCGATCAATACATGGACCAACCGGGACGCCCGCCTTGATCTGTCGGCCTTCGGTGAAGCAGGTGATCCATGCTGAAACTCCTGGGAGCCTCTTTTGGTTTGCTCGGCGTGCTGTGGCTGACGGTCTTGGCCGGTCAGCTGACCGGTAACCTGTCTCCCTCGGCTCCAGTGGGTCTCTATCTTCGGGCTGAGCGTGAAAAGGCTGCCTATGTGACCTTTTGCCTGCGCGCGGATCATTCCAGCCTGCCGTTCTATCCCCGGCTTTGCTCCCCGGACAGTCCTGACGGGCAACGCATCATCAAGCAGATCACCAACCGGCATGAGGACGGCAGCCTGACGGTAACCGGGAAGGTACCGGGCTCGATCGATTCCAGCCTGCTCGGGCGCATCCACCCGGATCAGGTTCGCGGATATTGGAGGCATTGGCACCTGTGAGAAAACCAAGGCCATCCAGTCCCGCCGAATACAAGGCCGAGATTGCCCGCGTCCGTCAACGTGAGGAGAGGCGGCTTCTTCGGGAAGCCCAGCGGGCTGGGTACTTTGATTTGAAGATCACCACGCCCCAGTTGCGGAAAATGCTCGGGGCCCTGCTCAAAGACTCCATCCGAATCTCGCAACTCAGAGGATTGGAGGAAGCCATGAACGACATGAAATCAACCCTCAGCAAGCAACAGCGTAAAGATGACACACGGCGCAAGATTCTGCTCGGGTCGTTTCTGATCGCCCAGATGGAGCACAGACCGGAAGACTTTGGCTGGGTCAAACAGGAACTCGAAAAGTTTCTGGACACCCACACCAAGGCAAACATCGTCGCCCAAAACAAGGTTCTCCTGGCCGAGTTTCTGAGGTGACGCGGAATACAGGTTTGTTCCGACAAGGGAACGCACAGCCCCGGAGTCACTAATGCAACCTCTGAATTTCTACCCAAGCCCGGAGAACGACAAAGAAAGAGAGCAAATGAAACACACATCAAAAGACGGTCAATCGGGAACGGCGCGAAGGGCACGGCCCGTGGATGTTCATGTAGGTGAACGTCTGCACCAGAAACGGCAACAGGTTGGCATCAGCCAGGGTGCGCTTGGCCGAATGGTCGGGGTAAATTTCCAGCAGATCCAGAAATACGAGAACGGGCATAATCGTATATCCGCTTCCCGGCTATGGAGCATCACCAAGGCTCTGGATGTTCCTGTCAGCTACTTTTTCAAGGGATTGAACCCAGGCGATAAGCGGGTCAGCGATGACCTGTTCGCGCGGCACGAAACTTTTGCACTGCTAACTGCCTGGTACGGCATGCCCGAGAGCCAGCGCAAGTTGCTGCTCGAGCTCGTAAAGGACATGGCCCAAATGACTGATCTGGCAGGCGCAAACTGAACAAAAAAAGGTGATGCCATGATAACTCGAGAAACCCAGGAAAGAACCCATATTTTATCAATCTATGTTGCGGCCGTGGGGTGCGTGATCTTCATGTTCAGCCTGCCGATTTTGTTTATGGGGTACCAACCCTACAACACAAGATTCCTGCTGTGGTCATTTTTGGGACCTGTACTTCTGCTCGGCGGTATGGCTGCCCTGACCTATGACACTCTGAGTTGGCGGCAAGTCCGGTTCGGGGCCCTCAGCATCGGGGCAGGGTGGTTGTTGGGGGTCGCACCTCCATCCGACAACTCCCCTCAAGCCATCGGGCTGTTGTGGCAACCGCTCTGGAACTCGTCGCTGCGCCTCCTGACCAATTCCGGTGGACTCTACCCCGTTGAGCTTCTGCTGCTGGCCCTGACGATTATTGCATTCCTGGGGATGTGCTGGGGGGTCGGGGGAATGTTTCGGAAATTTACGACACGCAAGGATCCCTTTCTAACGCGGGGAACATCCAAGGGCGGCGCCAAAATCCAACGTGCCCGATGGGCCACTCCTAGGGAAGCGGCGCAGAGTCTCAACGCACCTGGTGGCATTGTTCTGGGAGAAATGACACCCGTGGAAATTGGCGGGTTCAACGCGTTCAAACCCGATGATCCATATACTTGGGGCAGGCAGGGCAAGGGGCCACTTCTTACGATGTTACCTACGGATGGTAATGGGCAAATCATTGTTTTCTCGGAACCCGGTGGCTACAAAACATCCGGCCTCGTGGTCCCTACTGCGCTCACGTACCAGGATGCCCTCTTTGCCAACGATCCTAAACTGACACTTTATGCCCAAACGGCCGATTCACGTCGCCAAATGGGGTTTAATCCAATGAAGATTTCCGCGACGGATGGGCTTGATCCGTTTCGGATGCTGTCACCTCTCCTCGATGGCCATCCCTCGGTATTCTATGCGTTGGCCAAGACCTTGATACCGCAGGGTCCTGGCGCGACAGAAAACTCGATCTACTGGCGGGAAAAATCCGTCAACCTGTTGACCGCCCTGATACATTACTTCCTGGAACATAATTCCCAGAACATCTCTCTCGAAATCGCGCGCTTCCTTTCACAACCAAAAAGAGAGGTTCTCAGGGGAGCAGACCAAATTGCTGCCAGCACCCATGAATCCTATGTGCAGATTCCAATGGATGCCCTGCACAGTGAGAGTGACGAGGGATATCCCGGACTGATTTCCGGAGTGCTCAACAAATTCTCTTTCAGCCAGTTTTCAGATGTGCGGGGATTTCTGTTGGAGCCGCCAGACAGCACCAAGCACCGTCTGGCGCTGGACCCCAAGACCGATATTTTTTTGAATATGCCCACGGCCACGATGAACAACTTCAGCCCAATGGTCAGGTTGCTCCTGGCATCGTTCCTGACGGCAGCACAATTGACTGAGCAACCGGAGCGACCGTGTGTTCGCCGATTGTTCATTCTCGATGAGGCCAAGGGGTTCGGCAACATGGATTTGCTGGAAACCGTGCGTGATGAGGGTCGCGCGATCGGCCTGCATCTCATGATGATTTATCAAACCTGGGGCCAAATGGAAAAAATTTGGGGCCGGGACTCCGCCAAAGCGTGGGAAGACACAGTGGATGCTCGCATTATGGGAGCGATCAGCGATCCGGACAGAGCCCGAAGTGTAGCGGCCATGCTCGGTAAGGACACAATTGCGATCAAAACCGAGACAAGTTCGACTTCATCGGCCAAGTATCAGATGTTCACCGGGACAGTTGGCGAAGGAGCCCACGAACAACTCAAGGAAATTCCCTTACTGTCGGAAAGCGAGCTCGCAAAAATTCCCCGACACGGGGCCCTGATCCTGACCCGCGACCTTCCTCCAATCCTGGCAAGCAAGGCGATTTACTTCACCCGGGCCGATATGAAAGACAAGGTGAAGTCATTCAGCGAAATTGCGGCGGAGCTGGAAGAAGACCGCCAAAAAGTCAAGGACGCAGCAAAAACATCCAAACCACACGAGAATGAAAGCACTCAAAACTTCGAAAGCAATGACAGCCGCGACGCCGGTAATGCGCCCGACAATAACAATCATCGCCACGAACAGCGGACCAGAAACCGCCAGGAAGAAATGCAGAGCAGCCCGCAATCAAAAAGTACTGAACGGGAAACCTTCGATCTATTCGATAAATCTGAATACGAAACCCGGGAGGGACCTGCACAAAAGGAACCGTCTCAGAAACCAAGGAAAATCTAGACCGCTTTGAATTGATAGTGGAGGTTTTCAGATGACGAAAAACAATATGGCAGAACTGACCATCCCGCAGGCCGCCTGGCTTCGGTTTGCCGAAAACAACCAGTCTCACCGCGCCTGGATGATGCTGGTGTCCGCGGTCAGCCACGGAGATACTGATCGAGCTGAGGTGCTCTTGAGCATTTTGTCTGCCTGGGGCAAGACCCGGAAAGACCCGGCCAGGTCCGTATCAGTAACAGGCATTGCCGAGGCGCTGCGCCGCATCAAAACCGGTGGCGGTGCAGCTTTGGCTCTTAATTGGCAGTTACAATTCGACCAAATAACCAAGCAGGCAACTCGGACAGGAGGTACCCGATAATCCCAAGATCGCGGGCGATCTTGGCTTTGGCGATACCTTCGCTCGCCAGCACCTGAAACCATCATCCCGGTGGATCACAGGCCGATGATGCACTAACAATCAACTCGGACCAGTCAGATGAGGCTGCTCAACGGCACTAGTAAATCGTTGGATTGCGACACGTCTAACTTGTTTGCTCTCGTCGTAACCGCTGATCCCCCAGGTACATACGCGCAGCTGTAGTCATACCCTATAGGCCTCGACTTTGGGCCATCAGGGCCTACACTAGTTGATGAAGTCAATGCACCCGCATAAGGTCAATTCTAACAACCCTAGAACGCACCTTTCACGCCACAAGTGCTCAAAAGCCCCAACCGACACCTATGTGAGTCAGTCATGAAACTATCCGTCCGTAGAGATGAGTTTTCACTTCAGTTGACACATCCAAATTCAAAGCTCTTCTTCGTGAGGGTGGTTAACCCCGATACTCTTTTTGGTTGCGTAGAAGTTTCTGATTTCAGAATTGCCGAGAATGATGAACGCTTGGGCTATGAAGCACTCGAGTACATTTGGGAGAACTTTCCTAATCTGTTCTCTTTAAACCAATGGAGATTCAAAAACATTTATCCACAGCTTCACGATGACACGGTTGGACTAAATAGAGACTGTGTCACGAAGCGGTTTGATGAGGTAACACGTCTTCTTAGAATGTTTTTTGAAGAAAGAGGTATCCTTATGACAAACTCATTTTTGGATCAATCTCACGGCAGATTTGATAGCTTCTACGAAATCAGAAAATTGGTCGCCACTCATCCAAAGTAAAAAATCCAGGCAGCGCGTCGCGTTCCTACTCCGCGTTGTCTTCCGTCAGTGCCTTCAGGAATTGCGGGGCTTTCGATTGCTGGACAAAGTGGATCTTGTCCCATGGGCCATCTCTTCCGTTGGCCTCGGTTTGAATTTTCCATTCGAGAATAGCAACGAACTCTCGGATCAGACGACGCAGTAGCCGCCTTCTGCCAGAAGGCACCTTGAATTTGAGCTCGTTGTCCTTGGCAATCTTTACGCGAGGAACGTTGGCAAGAGCGTATACGGTTCTCGGGATATCCACGACAATACTTGGAAACTCCTGAACTATTAGCGCCCCAAATCCAAGTTTCTGGGCCGCTGCCTCAGTATCAAGTTCCAAAATTGAAGCACTCATAAGGTTTAGCCCGACTTTTTCCAGCTCATCTTCCAAATCCATCCGAGCATTCTTGAAGTCCCTGTGCGCTATTATGTCAGGAACAATGACGACGTAAGCTTTTAGTCGAGTTTTGTTGATCTCTGTTTCGCCATCTGCCCGGTCGCGAGCAATCTTTACCCTTTTCGAGAGGAAGCCCGTCGAAGGGTCGGAAAAACGCGTGACGCAGTTCATAAAATAGCCAAGAGCTATGCTCGCGGGCCCGGAAATATTGACAATGGGCAACCCGGAAAAATATTGAGAGAAGCTGCTCTCACTAAACTCAATTCCATCTGGGCTATTGTAGTTTGCTAGCAGACGATTCCGAAGCTCAAGGTGCGCTGCGTCCTCTTTGTCAAAGTCATCTTTGAAGTTGAAGTTCAAAATTGCTCTTTGTTGAAGAAGGTAAAAGGGCAGTGTGTCTCCGCTAGTCACTAAGATGTATGGTATACCCAGTGCGTTAACCGCGCCGAGTTCATAGATAACGCTGGCACTCTCGTCACTGACATCCACTACCACCACGTCCGAACTCTCGATACCGTTTAGTACTGCCGCGACGATATCACCCCTAACAGCCTCGTCCGGGGTAACTGGGACGATGTCGTTAGCATTGTCAAGATGACCTAAGTCAACGAGATTCTTGCTTGCGCCTTCAACTATTCTTGCGATTTGGGTCGTATTGTTTCTGTGAACAAACTGCGTATTCTCGCTGTCATATATTCCACGCGGGTCCATTCGTCCCAATACAAATACTCGAAGCTCCTGACGCACAATTGTCTCCTACAAACTGACTATTTTTGTTGCTTTGGCGCGATACTCTTCCGCTGAAAACTACTTTTTCTATATATATGATACTAATCTAACGCACTTTTTCATATCAACACATGTTTTGAAGGGGACGATGGTGAGCAAGACAGAAGCGAGGTACAACACAGACATTGGTACCGAACCCGAAGTGGATCACCCATACTTTGAAAGTCAGTTCCCTCTGGTCAGCCAGTTCTTAATCTGGCCCGAACTGGTGTCAGCGTTCGACGAATCTGAAAACGCAGCAAAAAGACTGAAGTATCGAGTCCGAGTTTTCGGGATTATCGCTATTTTGCTTGCTTTGACAGGCCTGATACTCGCAACTGCCAATACAGTGTTCGATTTCTCGTCTCACAGGATAGTTGGACTAGAAACGGATGACATTTTCTCCTGGATAACGCTAGCGCTACTCTTTTTGGCGCTAGTGTTCGGAAAAGGTATCCTTTTTGGAAAAAACAGAGACGTTTGGCTTTCAAACAGGTTGCGAGCCGAGCGCCTTCGCCAATTTCATTTTCAGTTCATTATGCTCAACGCCCATGCAATTGCGACGGATTCATATTCTGTGCGCCAAGCTCTCCTGAGTGCTCGTAGCAAACAGCTTGAACGCACGATCAAACGCCTGAGAGAGAATGGTTACATGCAATCTGTTCTGGATGACGCGGAGCTGTCCGAATGCTTTCTCGCTGAAAGAGTGTTGGGGCTAGAAGAATCTCCTAACGACAATGCGCTTGAACAGCTTAGAGAGGCGTTATTAGAGTTAAGGTTTAAGCATCAACGCGGCTACGCGCTCCATCAGCTTAAAAAAAGTGGATCAGGATTGTCTCTGCGCGGTTCAATCGCAGACCGTGCGCGGGGTGTCAACAATCTCGAGTTTATGGCAACGCTGTTGTTGCTGGTGCTCCAGTTAATAGCTGTTCTGCTGACTATCATCATGGCTCAAGATACACCATTTTCTCAGACTTTCGCTTTCGCAGCTAGTGTTGCGGCATTGGTTGTTGTCGCCCTAAAATCGCTTGAGGAAGGTCTTCACTTACCGCAAGACCTAACAAGAAATCGAATTTATGCAGCAGGGTGTTCAAGACTAGAAAAAGAATTCCAAACACCATCCATGCCGAACGGAGACCAAGCCGCTGACGATATATTGCGCCGCATGGAGGAGCTGGCTTACTTTGAAACACGAGAGTTTGTCATCACTCACTCTGAGAGCAGATTTTCATTATAAGGACCAGCATTGACCCAACGCGCTGCACGCGAGCTGGAACGATTGATCGACAGCGAAGCCTAGTTTTTCTTCGGGGAGGTGCGACGCGCCAAACTCGTACCCCCTCGTTGAAATCGTGAACCCCAATTCAGAGCGCGCCGCTCTCATAAGTTATACGGCTCACAGGCTGAAATTGTGTCGGATTTGCTAGAAACATGCGTCGTCGCTAGTTGACGTTGCGGCAACTTTATCAAGTTGTTGTAACGATTGCCTAGGAAACGCGGGGCGACACGCCGCACTCACAACCCCCTCGAAAACCAGTTAAAAAACTGTACGTACTAAAATCAAGACGTGCCACCCACACGAAACGTATCGCATTGCGGCAAAATTGTGTCTATGATTCCTTGCGAAACTCACCGTTTCTTTTTCGGAAACCAATCGTTTCGCAGAAATTCGACACACTAAGGGGTTCCCCCAATTACGCGTATCACCACCGGGTGCTAGACGTCAGTTAACGGAACACAAACACCACTCTGTGTACCCCTTGTTGAGGGGCTGGCATTGACCCCCTCGTCCAGCCCCTCCAATGACTTAGCAAAAAGTTCCCCAAACGTTCCCCCTGTTTCGCTATGCTCGCTGAATGTGCGGACGACTCGGCAGACCCGATATGACATGGGCAGAGCTATTTGCTTTGCAGAACTGGATCGTGAACGGCGTTCCCATTCCAACTGAACGCGACCCAAACGCCCAAGACCTCTCAATGAGCTGGAACGTGAAACCCACCCAAATGGTGGACTTGGCGTTTATCCATAATGACCGCCTGATTAGTTCTACGGCCCGCTGGTGGCTTGTCCCGCACTGGTTCAAAGGTGATGTGAAGGAGTGGAAACCAACCACTTTCAATGCCAAGATTGAGACCGCGCACGAACTCGGATCGTTCCGTGTGGCGTGGAAGCATGGTCGGTGCATCATTCCAGCCAGTTTCTATTATGAATGGACCGGCCCAAAGGGTGCTAAGCAGCCGTGGATTATCAAAACGGACACGAATGATCCCTGCATGTACTTCGCAGGCCTCTACACACGCCTGTCATCTGGTTTGCATACCTGCACAATCCTGACCCGCGCTGCCCTGCCTCAAATCGAGCACATCCACTCCAGAACACCGGTCATACTATCAAATGACAACCTGATGCCGTGGATGGCAGGTGAAATCGACCATACTGAAGCGCAAGGCCTTGGAACTGAGTGGAACGACAGGATGCGCTATCACAAGGTTGCACCCATTGGTCGAGATGACGATGGACCAGAGCTGATTGAAGTCATCGAGGACTGATGGCCACACGCAGCAGATCCCCAAAGAAGGCATCAGATGAGAAGTTTTTCCCCATCAGAGTACGTGTACAGGTTCCCGAGGAAGGCTTTGGAGGAAGGGCTGAAGAAATCTCTGCCTGGCTGGACCAACAAGCAGGCAGAGGTTGTTGGGGCTGGAATGGAGATAACGTCCTATCCCGTGGCGTTCAGGACGCGATGTCTTTCTATCTTCTGGATGCTCACTTGATTGCTCCGCTCATTGAAACATTCGGCCTGGAACTAGCTCAAGGTGAGGTAGACCTATGTGGTAGAGGGTCTTTCAAGCTTTTGGCCAATATCAACTAGCACTAGAGGCACCTTGAAATTCACGATTTGGCCCGCAAAAGCCTGTTGTAGGAGTTAGGTCATTCGAAAGTTGTCAAAAGAACCACCAGCACTATCGCGATAACGATAACCGCTACCCAAGATGACTCGGATTTTTTGGGGTTATCTGGGTCTTGAGTGCCTTTAGGTCTATTCTCTTCGAAGTAGTGAACATCAGGATGTTCGCAATCGCATTGTCCATAGGGTACGGCGTCTCGATATACAGTGCCACAATAGTTGCACTTATGAGGCATCTCACTAACTCCTAGATCAATGTCAGCAGAGTAGCATAATTCACTCTTCCAAACAAAAAGGCCCGACAACTAGAACCGCAAGTCACCTTTCATGATATCCCGCGCCGGTACCGGTGTTCAGCTTGTTGCAGACCAGTGGGTATCAGGCGGTATTGTCGGAGGGTGTGCCTTAGGAGCCTTGACTCCTATTTGGTGGCATTCAAATGTCCGCTAAGAGCCGAGGCTGTGTGGAAACCCGTGTGGTATATCGGGCTCGGAATGCTGCTGCGCTGATCGCTTGGATTTCGCGGTTTCTGAGCCATTGTGGCGCCCGTTGCGCCGGAGAGTGGCTGAATTTAACGTCTCTCGGCGTTTCCTGCGGTGCAATTTGAGCCGGACGCCCCAGTTTAGGTCGGAATGGCGGTTAGAAGCCCACGTACCCCGATCAGGGAGATCATCCGTTTGATGTTATAGGCGAGGACATGGAAGGCCATCTCGGTGCGGACGTTCTTTAGCCGCCGCATCCGGAAGTGCGTCGCTCCCATCCAGGCTTTGATTGTGCCGAACGGGTGCTCGACGGTCGAGCGGCGGAGGCCCATCAAAGCCGGATCGCGGCTCAAGCGGCTACGCATCTCGTCGACCAGATGCTCGTGTTTCCATCGGGTGATCCGGCGCTCCCTGCCGGTCGTGCAGCGCGCCTTGGCAGGGCAGGCCTGACAGGCGTTGGTCCAGTATCGCCGCACCACCAGGCCGCCTTCTTCAGTCGTGTAGCGGTATGTCAGCGTCTCACCTGCCGGGCATCGGTAAACATCCGCATCCGCATCATAGGCAAAGTCGGCCTTCACATACCTGCCCTTCTTGCGATTGCCGGATGTCTCGGGTCGGGGGAGGGTTGTGGTGATGCCATCCTCGTGACAGGCCAGAATCTCCCGACCGCTGAAATAACCCTTGTCCGCCACCGCGCTCATTTCGTCGCGTCCGAGAGCGGTCTTCGCCGCCTTGGCCATCGGCGATAGTTGATCACGGTCGTGCCCGGCATTGATCACGCCATGGGTGACAATCAGATGGGTTTCGGTATCCACCGCGGACTGGGCGTTGTAGCCCACAAACCCGCTGCCTTTGGCGCTGGTGGCCATTGAACGGCAATCCGGATCAGTCAGTGAGATCTGGCTGTCCGGGCTCTCTCTGAGCGCCTCGCTCATGTCTACCAAGCGCGCGATCTCCCGTCGGATGCGCTCGCAGCGTTGCGCCAGGTTGGCGATCTTCTCGGCCCGGGCTTCACCCTTTTCCTGACGCTCAATCCGGACCATTTCATCCAGGTAGCGCTGGATGCTCGCGACCAGATGGGTGGTGCGGCTGGCGATCTTACCTTTGGTGAAGTTCTTGTCGCGGTTGTTGTCCGCCTTGAACTTGGAGCCGTCGATGGCGACACAATCCCCCCTCAGCACCCCGATCCGACGACAGAGTTCGACGAACTGCGCACAGGTTCGCCGAATGGCGGGGCCGTTATCGCGGCGAAAATCGGCGATCGTCTTGTGATCGGGCGTGAGCCGTCCGATCAGCCACATCACCTCAACATTGCGACCGGCCTCCCGCTCAAGCGCGCGGCTGGACGGAACGCGGTTCAGATAGCCGTAGATGAAGAGCTTCAGCAGGACAGATGGGTGATAGCCAGGTCGCCCTGTGCCCGCCGGCGCCGTCCGCAGGAAACCGATCTCCTCAAGATTGATCTCCTCCACAAAGAGGTCAATCAGGCGGACCGGATTGTCCTCGTTGATCCAGTCTTCAAGCCGGTCCGGAAAAAGCGTCACCTGACCTGGCTCCGCACCCTCGATATATCCCGACATGCCTGACTCCAGCCTTTACTGAAAAGCATACAGCATCCCGAGTTTTCACACAGCCTCAGCCCAAAGCTGCCTTCGCGCAAGCTTCGGCCCTTTGCGTGTGCGGCAAGTCGCGAACCGCACATTCCAGACATTCAAAATCAGGTAGCAAATGGCAGGCGAGTGGACAAAACGGTCTTTCATCCAGAACAATTCAAGGTCTGCTCTCCGTAACATTCATTAGCCAGTCAATGCTCCTCATGCAGTCATCCAAGGTGAGGGTAACTTCTCTTGGAGCTGCATCCGCTGCGAAGACAAAGCCGTGAATATAGTCGATCAACAAGTTCAGCATAACGTCGCCAGTATCACCATCATTCATAGCCTGAGTTCTTTGGCGGACTTGCGATGTGAATTCGCTCAGTACCTTTGGCATACAATCAGGTTTGCTCAGCAGAAATCGAACAAGGTCGGCATTTTTCAGAACAAGTTCACAATAGCGAACCAACAACCGCCGGAGCTCTGCGCTTAGTGTTTCGCCCGAAACGTCGGCATCAATACCCTCAAATATCTGAGCAGCCAGATCACTCAGCATTTGGTCCCGGCTACCAACGTGATATTTGGCAGCCATTGCTGTTACACCCAGCTCCGCAGCAAGGGCACGAAAGGTTAATTTATCCAACGCTTGCGTCTCCAAAATCGAATGAGCGCATCGCAAGACAGCCGCCTTATCGACACTGACCGCTTGCTTCTTCGGTCTTCCTCTGCGTTTCACCTCTTGCATGGGTCAGACCACTTTATACCTCAGTTCCACTAACCCTGACGGGAAGGCTTTTGTGTGCGTAAGTTCGAGATCAACATCTGATGTTAGATCTCCGAACAATCGGATGCCGTCTCCAAGCAAAATGGGGACGATTGCCAGTTTGAAATCGTTAATCAGACCCAGTTTGAGAAAGGACTGCACAATGGCGCCTCCGTCGACATAAATACGGTGCCAACCGCGGCGTCCCATCTCGGCTATCAGTTCGTGTGGCGACAGCTCGACGACCTCTACATGTTCAGTCAATTCGGACGGTATGGCTTCGCTCGTGAGTGAATGGCTTAAAACGACAACGGGTTTTTCATATGGCCAGACATCAAACCCAAGTACTGTGCGGAATGATCCTCTACCCATGACAATGACATCAATGTTGTCGAGGAATTCGGCAAACCCATGATCTTCATCAGCTGTATCCTGTTTCATCAACCAATCCAGCGAGTGGTTTTTTCGCGCGACGTACCCATCTAATGTGATGGCCATCATGACGTGTCCAGTAGGCATTGTAGTCTCCAAAGATTGTATTTATACACTGTATAATTATTGGATCAAGAAACTACAATGGATGAGCGGGCCAAGTAGGATGCAGACGTTGGTGCAGTGCGCGGCATCACGTAATTTGGGCTCGGAGTAGCCATTCTCTGCAGTGGGTTCAGACAGATGGTTTGAACCCTTACCGGACCACCGCCAGCACGACTGATTGTGCTAGCGCAGCACATCGTGAACTGCAGAATCCGGACGTTGGATTTCCTTTGCACTGCAATTGAAACAGAAGATAGCGTAAGTCGCGGTAAGCTATTATTTACTTAGCAACTTTCTAAATCCGTATCCAAAGAGGCAAAATTGACTGAAGCGCCCCAAGAATCAAAAAACCCATGGGACAATCCACCTGACCTTCTTGGTTTTGAAGCCATCGGGAATTCATTCACAAACCTGATCCAGTCGTTGGATACTGCGAAAGTTATTTCGATAGAAGCGGGCTTTGGCCGTGGAAAGACATTCTTTCGATCCGCTTGGGCGCAACAGCTCCGCAACAACGGGGAGGTAGTCGTAGAAATCGACGTTCAAAAATCTGATCACTCTGGAGACCCCGTGATTACTTTCCTGGGCGCGTTGGTAGAAGCCTTACCGCGCAAGGAAAAAGGCGCCGGAGAGAAGGCAATCGAATCGGCTAAAAAGCTCGGAGCTGCAGGAGCCAGAGCAGTAGCACAAATTGCATTGCGGTCCGGCGCTGATGAATTGATCAACTTGGTAGCAGACTCCGCTATCGATAAACTTGATGATCTCGACGCTCTCGATGGAATTATCTCAGATTTGGGAGATGGCATGTCAAAGGCTGCAGGCCAAATGATTGCTTCTCAAATGGCCGCAGAAAGAGTTCGACAAAAGGAGATGCCAGAGCAGCTCGAAGCTCTGCGAATTGCGCTGACCGAGGGATGCAATCATGACCGCGTCATCATCATCATCGACGAATTAGATCGCTGTCACCCCGACTACGCCCTGTCTGTCTTAGAGGCCATGAAGCTAGTCTTTTCGCAATCTGGCTATGTTTTCTGCCTCATGATCAATGCAGATTATCTGGAGCGTCTTGCGCAACACCGCTTTGGTTTTGCCAGTGCCGATGAGAAATACCTCGACAAGTTTGTTGATATCCGGCTTCGATTGGAACCAGCGAAAAAAAACCGTAAGGGGGCCATAACTCATCTCGCTTCGAAGCTTCCGCTCCACACACCTTTTGGAGTAGGAGAAGAATTTAGTGTGCAAAATGCGGCAGAGTTGGCTGGTACTATAGCAGTAGAATACGACATTTCGATGCGAAAGACCGAGAGCAGACTTTACAAAGTTGAATTGGCAATGCGTTGCTATTCAGATCAGCCACTCGACCCTTCTTTGCTAGTATTTCTCGCATTTGAAGAAGCGGTGGAAGGTACAATCAGAAGCGATCTCTTGCCACGATCAAGGGTTACTCCATTGGAAGGCCAAAAGATAATGGAAAGGAGGGCAGAGCAGCTTAGCCGTTCGCATAGAGATCGAGAGCGTGATTTCAATATTAGATTGAACGATCAAGTTAATTCTCAGGTGCCAGAGCTGACTACGTTGCCGCTAGAAAGATACAATCTACCCGATGACAGAAAAATGCATCCATGGGCGCTTGTCTATAGTTGCCTCGCACCGAGATACATACCGATGCATCAAGAGATACTTGACGCGGTTGCGTTGCTATCTGTGCCCGAAAGCAATGAGTAAACTCCGTCAATTGACATGGCTAAATGGGTTTCGGCAACTGCGCGAGTGCCGTCATCCTGAGTGTTCAGTGCTGCATGCGCGGCGAAGGTCTGCTTGGCGGCCCCATCCGTCACACGTCACGGAGAGCCCGAAGCTGCCCTTGATCCCACTTCCGCCTGTCGCTCATGCAGCGGGCCGCAAACTGCGCAGAGCCGCCCTTGATGCGGTTCGAACCGACACTATGACTGCCTACAACTGCTGATGACCGCTCTGAGCCCATTTGGGGATAGCCATGGTTGGAATTGCCGCAACTGTGGCGCTGCTGTGGGTTTTGGCGCTCTTATAGGTCACGCCCGATTTACGAAAGCTTGATAACTTGGTCGTTGATGTGCATTTGTGGTAACATCACGTAATGAAAGGGTACCAGCGCAATGCCTAAGAAGAGCAGTGCAACAGTGAGCCGAAATACCAGCTCCGGCAAATTCACAGTTCGCAAGAACGGTGGAACTGCGGCTGTTTACACATCTTCCAAATCAGCGCCTTCCACCGTGAAGAAATCGATCACCACAAACAGGGACGCTCTTAAGCGACTGGCTAATCGATAAACGGCACTACCAGGTGAAGCTCGGCGACGTTCTGGAAGCCCATGAACAGTCGCTAGAGGCATTCGGTGGGCTTCCCGGAATCAGTAATCTAGACAGCATCCTGGGGGCTATTGGCAGGCCGTATCACGGTTATCACCGCATGATGCACGCCAAGGCGGCTGCTTTGCTGCATGGATTGGCAACATCGCACGGCTTTAACGACGCGAACAAGCGCACAGCCTGGCTTTCGATGGAAGTTCTGTGTGCCAACAGCGGCTACGAACTAACCGTCCGAGATGATGACAGAATCGATGATCTGGTGGTTGATGTGGTTACCGGCGATGTCAGCCAAGATGAACTGGAACAGTGGATAAGAGAGCGACTGACCAAGCAGTTCTGAGGGGTTAGCGCAGGCTCTCACAGTAGGCGGTAAGTTGTAAGGGAGGCTCAGACATTTGCAACGCCAAGTGTCCGTTTCTGAGCCCCGAGCCGACATTGCCGCTCAGCTTAAGCGCTGCGGATGCATTCGGCGGCTTTCGGCCGGTTGCAGACCATGTTCCTCAGGGTGATGACAACGAACACTGCCGGACAAAGCGGGCTTTTCCCGGTAGGCTTTCTAAACGGAACGAAGTAAAATCGCCTGATGACGACGGATCTACAACACCTACTGTCAGCACAGGAAAATCAAACCATGAATGAACCGCACGGTAACGCGATGCGAAAGCACGAGCTGCCGTCGATCGCTGAGCTTCGAGACAGATACGAATACGAGCCTGAAACTGGTGACATTAAGGGGACTTACGGAAAGGCCCTACGAGCTGAACTGCGTGGGTGTTTGTGTGTAGATTTCCAAGGCGTAAAAATCTACCAGCATCGCTTGGCGTTCGCATTGATGATGGGCAGATGGTCTCACCTGATTGACCACAGGAATGGGAACAAACTCGATAATCGATGGAGTAACCTAAGAGAGACAACTCATTCAAAAAACATTACTGGTATACACCGTCGGCCAAGAACAAAGTTCCCATATATTTCGAAAACTGAATACGCTTACCGTTTCCGCTGCTGTGGTTTTAACGCGAAAACGACACTATTTTGTAACGCCGTCAAGATCCGAAACGAATACGACCAATATGGACCAAAGGCTGCTAGAAACCTCGCGAACTTCCGCAACTGGGAACGTGTTACCCTGAATGACACAAACCTGCGCCTGGCCGGGGTTTCCAGACTGGATATAGATCAGTTGTCCATTAACGCCGGGTCCGCATTCCGCGCCTCTGGCGGGGGAGGGGGGATCACCATCGCAGGGCATGTGACCAACAATGCTGGCGACGTGTTCTTAAGCGTGCAGAACGGCGAGATGGGGGATGAGATCAGGATTGAGGGCGATTACACCGCATCGGACACGGGATTGGATATTTTTGCCCTGGATATGGGCATGGATGCAGATGGTTTGCGCACCGATACGATTGTCATCACAGGCGACACGTCAGGTGAGATGACACTGTTGATTGACGGCTTGGACAGCGCCGATCTTGAGGGCGCTCCGCTCGTGATGAATGTGGTCACTGTTGGCGGAGAGGCCAACGGGACGTTCACCCTTGTGGGGGGCAACTATGTCACGACGGACGGGGAGTATGCGGTTGTCTCGGGCGCCTACCTCTATAGGCTGGCTGAGGTTGAAGATGGCCGCGGCTGGGCCTTAAGCGCACGCTCAGAGGCAGGGGGGCCGGTCTGGCAACCCTCCGCGCCGATCTACGACAGCTATGGCCAGTCGCTGCTGGCCCTGAATGGTGCCTCTTCGCTGCGCAGCCGGGGCAGCTCGGAAGACTTCCGGAGCCTGGCCTGGGACGGGGGACCAGCCACGCAAAGCGCAGGCTCCCCGCTGTGGTTCCGGATGGGGACGGAACAGGTCACGCTGTCTGAAGAGCACAGCACAACAGGGGCCGCGCTCGACAGCAGTGTCTGGGAGTTGGAGATCGGCGGGGATGTTGTCCTGAGCGAGAGCGGGGCGGGGCTGCTTGTGGGCGGGCTGATGTTCTCCTACGCCACGGGCAGTACTTCGGTCACCTCTGCCTTTGGGGATGGTTCGATTGACACCACGGGCCTGGGTCTGGGTCTGGCTGCTACGTGGTATGACAATCGCCGGTTTTATGTCGACGGGCAGATAACATTGGCGTCCTACTCCAGCGACCTTGAGGCCGACAGGATTGGAAGCCTGGCGGACGGCAACGGCGGCACAGGCCTTGCGCTGTCGATCGAGGCTGGACAGCAGCTCGACCTGGGCGCCCGGCTGACGGTGATCCCGCAGGCGCAGCTGAGCCTCTCCTCTGTTGCGTTTGATGACTTTGAGGGTGAGCGCTACGGGGAGCAGGTGACGCTTGAGGATGCGTCCAGCCAGCAGCTGCGGCTTGGGCTTGAGTTTGGTGCGCAGGAGGCACAGGAGACGCGTCGCCTTTATGGCATCGTGAACCTGTTCCATGAGTTTGGCGCGGGCAGTGAGGTGAATGTTGCGGGGGCGACCCTGACGACCGAGAGTGAGCCCTGGGCAGTTGGGGTCGGCATTGGCGGCAACTATGCCCTGACGGACCGCGTGGATCTCTTTGGCGAAGCCTCTTATGCCACCGGGCTCAGCAACGCAGGTGATACCACCGCCCTGAGTGCAAATGCAGGCCTCAAAATGGTGTTCTGAGGGGGTTGGGTCTGGTCGTTGTGAGGACCGGAGTTTCAGCAAGCCGGCAATTCAGGTGCAGCGCAACGACCATCCGCCAATTCTTCGCGACAAGCCTGAGTCGGCAGAATGAGCCCAAAGCTGCCCTTGATCCCATTTCCGCCTTTCGCACATGCAGCGGACCGCAAACGGCACATTCCGGACATTCACAGCCCGGCGTCGGATGGCTGATAAGCGGGCTCGACGCAGTCGTTCGCTGCGCAGTGCATCAGTGATCGCTATGCGGACTTTGCTGCCGTTCATTAAAGCCAACTCAATGTCCGCTTTATTCAGATCAGATGTCGATTTCTAAACTCACTTTGGTGCGGTCCATTGTAACAAAGGTTTTGAACTTCTTGATCGTCTCATTTGAAAAGAAAAGGCGTTGCGTCAGCGCCTCGTATTCAGACATGTCTTGCACGAGAATGATCAACATAAAATCGGCTTCACCAGTGACATAATAGCATTGCTGGATTTCGGGAGCGTCGATGAAGCTTTGCTTGACCACATCGATTGCCCCTCCCGTCTCAACGTTCAATTCGACTTGGACGACAATGGTTAAGGCCGGTCCGAAACTTGCGGGGTTTACGGTGGCCGTTTGGGCGGCGATGACACCCGACGCCTCGAGCCGCTTGATCCGGCGTTGCACAGATGGCGCTGACAGATTGACCCGCTCCCCGATCACCCGTTGTGGCACGGTGTTGTCCTTTTGTAGAATGCGGAGGATCTCCAAATCGAACGGGTCAAGAGGTTCTGAGCTTTTCACTTACAATGCCAACCTGTCTTGTAATAATATTGCATATTTCCCCGAAAATCAGAGCACATAATCACCCATTAGTGAACTAAACTTTCATCAACCAATAGAAAGAGATCCAATGTTCACACCATTCAAAACCGCTATCCTCAGTCATCACGCAAGCACGCCATTATTCGCTGGCCCCGTGACACAAACCCTAAACCGCGCAGATTTCGATAACGCGGAAAAGGAGATTTCGAACTGGGACGGTTATGTCGAGACGCCTTTGATTGATCTTCCTGGGCTAGCAGGAAGGCTAGACATCGGTGATCTTCGCTACAAACACGAAGGTCCAAGGTTCGGACTTGGCAGCTTCAAGGCTCTCGGTGGGGCTTACGCGGTTTTGCGAACGGTTCAGCGTGAGCTGTCCAAATCCATTGGCAAGCTGGCGGATCCGGCCGATATACGCCGCGGTCTTTATGCTCAGCAGACGAAGGCCATAACCGTGATTTCCGCCACGGATGGTAACCATGGCCGCTCAGTTGCTTGGGGTGCCGCGCAATTTCACACAAACTGTCGGATCTACATTCATGCGGAAGTCAGTGAGCACCGCGCCGATGTCATGCGAAATCTAGGTGCCGAAGTGGTCCGAGTTGATGGCGATTATGACGCGACGGTTGCCCAAACTCGTGCCGATGCGGAAAAGCAAGGATGGTTGATTGTCTCGGACACGTCTTGGCCCGGCTACACGCAGGCCCCGTTGGATGTCATGTCAGGTTATGGGGTTATGGCGCGCGAGCTTGTACAAAGTTTCACCACACCTCCTACCCACGTTTTTCTGCAGGGCGGCGTTGGTGGACTGGCCGCCGCCATCACTGCTGTTTTCCATCAAGAATGGTGCCTCAATGCGCCCCGTGTTGTGATCGTCGAGCCCGAACTCGCACCCTGTTTGTTCGCAAGCGCTAGGGCGAATGAAGCGACAAGCGTGGAGATTTCGAAGGAAACCATCATGGCGGGCTTGTCGTGTGGTGAACCATCAGAATTGGCTTGGTCAGTCCTCGCGGATGCCGCCAGAGACTTTGTCACAATCCCCGAAAATATTGTCGGCCCGATGGTTCGGATATTGGCGAATGGTGCTTGTGGTGACGCTCTTCTTGACGCAGGTGAAAGCGGTGTCGCCGGGCTTTGTGCTGTTGTTGCAGCCGCCAAGCAACCTGCTCTAAAGCGGAACCTGAGGCTGGACACCAATTCACGTGTCCTCGTGATTGGGTCCGAAGGAATAACTGATCCGAATGTCTATGCCCAAATCATAGCCGGAGAAATTTGACGCCACTGAAACAGAAATTCATCACCTCCGCGACATCGGCAGGCCTGGATCGTACTCTTGAGCATTCTTTCCGAATGCCGACCTTCGTGCAAAATGCAGCATCGGGCAAAGTGGGCTCATCGCGCGCATTCTTGGCATCCTTAACGAATGGCGGGTTTTGGGGTCCAGAATGTCCGGTCCTGTGATGTGACCCGGCAGCTATGCAGGACGTTGCTGCCGTTAGCT